>CAIWHQ010000196.1 GCA_903912465.1 uncultured Alphaproteobacteria bacterium
AAAGCGTGTCCGGCTTCGGGCAGGCGGGCCAGCCGGCACCCAACCGCTCTCAGGTCGTCATCCGCACGCCTGTAGACAGCCGGGGGGTCCACCTCGGTGAACTGGTGACTGTCGGCCGGGGGCTTGGCGTCGCGGAGGTCGCGCCCCAGCTCCTGGCCCTGGCGGGCGCCCTCCTGTTCTCCGGCATCGGCGCCGCCATCGTCATCTCCCGCGGCCTCGCCGACCGGGTGATCGCCCCCGTCGTCGAGCTGTCCACCGCCATGCAGCGGGTATCGGACAGCGGCAGCTATGAGCCGATCCACCTGGCCAGCCGGGACGGCCTGTTCCGGGGCCTGAGCGCGGCCTTCAACCAGCTGCTGCATCGCCTTTCCGTCCGCGAGGCCCAGCAGCAGGCCATGATGGCCGAGCTGCAGGATGCCCGCGACCGCGCCAACGACGCCAACCTGATGAAGTCCCAGTTCCTGGCCAATATGAGCCACGAGATCCGCACGCCCCTGAACGGTGTCCTGACCATGGCCGAGATCATGGCCATGGGCGACCTGCCCGGCGAGCAGAGGAAGCGCCTCGACGTGGTTCGCCAGTCCGGCGGCCTGCTGCTCAACATCCTCAACGACGTCCTGGACCTGTCCAAGATCGAGGCCGGGCGCATGACCCTGTCCGAGGAAGACTTCGATCTCGAGGCGGCCCTGTCCCCTGTACATGACCTCTTCGCCCCCTCGGCGACCGAGAAGGGCCTGGAATTCGTGATGCGCACCATGCCGGGGGCCAAGGGCGGCTGGCGGGGCGACCCGGGACGGCTGCGCCAGATCCTCGGCAACCTGGTCTCGAATGCGGTGAAGTTCACCCATTCCGGCTCGATCACCGTGCTCCTGGACCAGGTCTCTGACCGGCTCGTCATGACCGTGCGTGACACCGGGGTCGGCATCCCGGCCGAGAAGCACGCCATGCTCTTCGAGAAGTTCGTCCAGGTCGACAACTCCGCCACCCGCCGCTTTGGGGGCACCGGCCTTGGTCTCGCCATCTCGGCCGAACTCGCCCACATGATGGGGGGCCGCATTGCCTTCGAGAGCACCGAGGGCCTGGGCACGACCTTCCGGTTCTCGGCCCCCCTGATCCGCGCGACAGGGGTCGAGGCGGTCGGGTTCGACGATGGCCTGTTCGACGACGAGGCGGAGGCCTCTCCCCTGCGCGTGCTGGCCGCCGAGGACAATGCCACCAACCAGCAGGTCCTGACCGCGGTCATGGCCTCGGTCGGATGCGCCCTGGAGATCGTGCCCGACGGCGCCGCCGCGGTTGCCGCCTGGAAGTCGGGCCGGTTCGACATCATCCTCATGGACATCCACATGCCAGTCATGGGCGGGGTGGAGGCGGCCACGGCCATCCGCGCCCTGGAGCGCAACCGCGGCCTGCCCCGGACGCCGATCATCGCCCTCACGGCCGACGCCATGACCCATCAGGTGGCCGAGTACCTGGCGGCGGGCATGGACGACCACCTGGCCAAGCCCATCGAGATCAAGCGGCTGATCGATACCCTCCATAGGGTATCCCAGGCCTCAGAGATGAACGCCGCCCCGGCCTCAGCCCGCGGAGCCCTCTGAGGGGCAGTCTTCGACGACCAGCTCGGGCCAGCGCGCCACGACACCCGCCACCTTGCGCCGGAAGTCGCCCGCCGGGCGCAGGGGATTGGGCCTCAGCCTCAGGCTGAACAGGTCATCCAGCCCGAAGGGCGCTGCGATCGTCAGCCGGTCGTCAGCCTCAAGCCGGACGCCCACCGCATTGGCCGTCGTGACGAACCGCTCCAGGGCCTCGGCGCTGCTCGAAAGGGGGGCGTAGGGTTCCCCGAACCGGCCCTCGAACCACAGGTGCACCCGGGCCTGGTTCCGCACCTCGACCAGGGAGTCCAGCGGTGGCGGAAGCTCTGCCGCAGCCCGTCGGATCACCTTGTCCTCGGCGTCCCAGCCCGTATCCGAGCCGTCGAAATAGGCCAGGTCATAGTCCTTCAGGCCATAGTCCTGGGGCCGGCCTGTCAGGTCGTTGAAGACCTTCTGGTAGACGGCCCCGGAGAAGATCAGCCAGTCGGGCAGGTCGAGGGCCCGCGCTGCCCGAAGGACAGTCATCAGGCTGTCGGACCGGCGGACCAGCCCCTCGAGCGCATCGGCGTGCTTCACACCCGCCCCCTCATCGTCCAGGCATGATCAAGGGGACCGTGTCCACGGCCCAGGCCGGGGGCCCTGGCGATGGCCTCCTGGACATAGGCCCAGGCCCTCGCCACCGCCGCCTCCAGGGACAGGCCCTGGGCCAGGCCCGCCGCGCAGGCCGAGGCCAGGGTGCAGCCGGTGCCGTGGGTATGCCGGGTCTCCAGGCGGGCGGATTCAAACAGGGTCTCGCCCTCCGGCGTGAGCAGCAGGTCCGTCACGCGCTCACCGTGCAGGTGGCCGCCCTTCATCAGGACCGCCCGGGCGCCCAGGGCCAGAAGGGCCTCCCCGGCCCGCCTCTGGTCGTCCAGGTTGGTAATGCCCAGGCCCGTCAGGGCTTCGGCTTCCGGGACGTTGGGGGTCAGCAGCCGGGCCCGGGGAACCATCAGCCGGCGGACGGCGTCCATGGCGTCCGTCGCCAGCAGGGCGGCGCCGCCCTTGGCGGTCATGACGGGATCGACCACCGCCGGGATCCCGGCCGCCGAGTCCAGTATGGCCGCAACGGTCTCGACCATGGCGATATCGCCCAGCATGCCGGTCTTCAGGGCATCGGCCCCGATGTCATCCAGCACGGCCCGGGCCTGGGCCGTCACCATGTCGGCGGGCACAGGCAGGACTCCGGTCACGCCCAGGGTGTTCTGCACGGTGACGGCGGTGACCGCCGTGGCTGCGTAGCCGCCGAGGGCGGTCACTGTCTTCAGGTCAGCCTGCAGGCCTGCCCCGCCCCCGGAATCGGAGCCGGCGATGATCAGGACTCGGCCAAGGGCGCTGGACATGATCCGGACTTAACCCGGCCCGGGCGCAATTGCACGGCCCTGCGGGAGCGGACTAGTCTGGGGACATGACCGAACAACCCTCCTCGCCGCCCGCCGTCGCCATCCTCACCGGCGCCGGTTCCGGCATAGGCCGCGCCGCGGCCCTCGCCCTTGCCGCCCGGGGCTGGAACCTCGTCCTGGCCGGGCGGCGGGCCGAGCCCCTCCTCGAGACCCTCGAACTCTGCGGTGGGCCGGCCCGGGGCCTGGCCCATCCGGCCGACGTCGCCGATCCGGACCAGGTGGCGGGCCTGTTCGCGGCGGCGACGGACCGGTTCGGCCGGGTGGACCTGGTGTTCAACAACGCCGGCACGGGCGCGCCGCCGGTTCCCCTCGAGGACCTCTCCGTCGAGGACTGGCGCCGGGTGGTCGACGTCAACCTGACCGGTGCCTTCTTCTGCATCCAGGCTGCATTCCGCTGCATGAAGGCCCAGTCCCCGCAGGGCGGCCGGATCATCAACAACGGTTCCATCTCCGCCCAGGTCCCGCGGCCCAGGTCCGTCGCCTATACCGCCACCAAGCACGCCATGACCGGCCTGACCCGCCAGGCCAGCCTCGACGGCCGCGCCTACAACATCGCCTGCGGCCAGATCGACATCGGAAACGCCGCGACCGACATGACCGCCCGGATGTCCCGTGGCGTCCTGCAGGCGGACGGACGCGTGGCGGCCGAGCCCACCATGGATGTCACGGCGGTCGGCGAGGCGGTGGCCTACATGGCTGGCCTGCCCCTGGAGGCCAACGTCCAGTTCATGACGGTGATGGCCACGGCCATGCCCTTCATCGGGCGGGGCTGACTTCGCCCCCCGCCAGGATCGCCGCCTGGACCCTCAGCGCCTGGACCGTCTCGGCCACGTCGTGGACCCGCACTGCTGCCACGCCGGCCCGGGCCCCGGCCAGGGCCGCCGCGAGCGAACCGCCCAGGCGGTCCGACGCCAACATTCCGCCCGCGCCGACGGCGGCGATGAAGCGCTTGCGGCTGGCACCCAGGAGGACCGGGAAGCCGAGGGCCACGATCCGCTCCAGCCCGGCGAGCAGGGCGAGGTTGTGGGCCACGGTCTTGCCGAAGCCGATACCGGGATCCAGCCAGATCTTTTCCCGCGCCACGCCGGCGGCCAGGGCGGCTCCGGCCCGGGCCTCCAGGAAGGCGCAGACTTCAGCCAGGACGTCCTCGTACTGGGGGGCGGCTTGCATGGTGCGCGGCTCGCCCTGCATGTGCATCAGCACGACCTCGCAGCCGAGTTCCGCCGCCAGGTCCGCCGCGCCGGGCGTGCCCAGGGCGGTGACGTCGTTCCAGATGTCCGCCCCGGCCTCCATCGCCCCCCGGGCAACCTCTGGCTTGCAGGTGTCGATCGATATGCGGCGTTGGGTGAGGGGGCGAAGGGTGCGGATCACCGGCAGGACCCGGCCGGCCTCGTCCTCGGCGTTCACGGGCCGGGCACCCGGACGCGTGGACTCTCCGCCGATGTCCAGTATGTCCGCCCCTGCCCGGTCCAGGGCCAGGCCGTGGGCGACCGCACCCTCGACGCCCTCCAGGCGACCGCCGTCGGAGAAGCTGTCGGGGGTGACGTTCACCACCCCCATGACGAGGGGCGGGCGACGGGCGCCCGCGCCTTCGCTCACGCCGGCTGCGGCCGGGCCACCGTCGGGATCAGGGGCACCGAGACCGGGGGCAGGGCCGGCGCAGGGTCGCCGGCATCGTCACGCCGGGGCATGACCCCCTTCAGGGCGTTGGTGATCTCGTCGCCAGTCAGGGTCTCGTATTCGAGCAGGGCCTTGGCCAGGGTGTGCAGGTCTTCGATCTTCTCGGTGAGGATCCGCTTGGCCTCGTCGTAGCCGCCCTGGACCAGGCGCTTGACCTCTTCGTCGATGATCCGGGCGGTCTCCTCCGAGACGTTCTGGGTCCGCGACACCGAATGGCCAAGGAAGACTTCGTCCTGGTTCTCGCCGTAGGAGACCACGCCCAGTCGGTCGGAGAAGCCCCACTTGGTGACCATGGCCCGGGCCAGACGTGTCGCCTGGTCGATGTCGGAGGAGGCGCCTGAGGTGATCTTCTCCCGGCCGAAGATGATCTCTTCGGCCAGCCGCCCGCCCATGAGGATGGTGAGGCGCGAGGTCATCTGCTGGTAGCTCATCGACAGCTGGTCGCGTTCGGGCAACTGCATGACCATGCCCAGGGCCCGCCCGCGCGGAATGATGGTGGCCTTGTGCACGGGGTCCGAGGCCGGGACGCTCAGGGCCACCAGGGCGTGTCCGCCCTCGTGGTAGGCGGTCAGGCGCTTTTCATCGTCGGTCATGGCCATGGACTTGCGCTCGGCGCCCATCATGACCCGGTCCTTGGAGTCCTCGAAGTCGCGCTGGGTGACCATCTTGCGGTTCTTCCGGGCAGCCATCAGGGCGGCTTCATTGACCAGATTGGCCAGGTCCGCGCCCGAGAAGCCCGGCGTACCGCGGGAGATGGTGCGGATGTCCACGTCCGCTGCCAGGGGAACGTTGCGCATGTGCACGCGCAGGATCCGCTCGCGGCCGTTCACGTCCGGGTTGCTCACCACCACCTGGCGGTCAAAGCGGCCCGGCCGCAGCAGGGCGGGGTCGAGCACGTCCGGCCGGTTGGTCGAGGCGATGACGATGATGGCATCCGAGGGATCGAAGCCGTCCATCTCGACGAGCAGCTGGTTCAGGGTCTGCTCCCGCTCGTCATTGCCACCGCCGAGGCCCGCGCCGCGATGCCGTCCGACGGCGTCGATCTCATCGATGAAGATGATGCAGGGGCTGTTCTTCTTGGCCTGCTCGAACATGTCCCGCACCCGGCTGGCGCCGACGCCGACGAACATCTCCACGAAGTCCGAGCCCGAGATGTAGAAGAAGGGCACGCCCGCCTCGCCGGCCACGGCCCGGCCCAGCAGGGTCTTGCCGGTGCCGGGAGGGCCGACCATCAGGGCCCCCTTGGGGATCTTGCCGCCCAGGCGCTGGAACTTCTGGGGGTCCTTCAGGAAGTCGACGATCTCGGCCAGTTCCTCCTTGGCCTCGTCCACGCCGGCCACGTCCTCGAAGGTTATGCGGTTACGGTTCTCGGTCAGCATCTTGGCCTTGGACTTGCCGAAGCCCATGGCACCCTTCGCGCCGCCCTGCATCTGGCGCATGAAGAAGATCCAGATCCCCACCATGATGATGATGGGCAGCAGTTGCAGGAGGATGGCGCCAGCGCTCATGCCGCCGGGCGGCTTGACCTTGATGTCGACATTGCGCGCCTCGAGCCGCTTGACCAGGTCCTCCTGGTTGTTGGGCGTGGCCGAAGCGAAGCTCTTGCCCTCGGCGTCCTTCACGACGATGCGCGGGCCCGCGATCTCCACCGACTTCACGCCGCCGCCATCGATCTTCCCGAGCAGCTGGGTGTAGCTGATCTCGCTGATGGTGGGCGTCCGGTTGCCGGGGGTGGTCAGGGCGTACATCCCTGCCAGTGCGACGATGATGGCCGCCCAGATGCCGAGAGTTCGAAGGTTCATAGCCATCCGATCCGAGGAGTTTGTGTCCAGTTCTCCCTCAAGATAGGTGCCCAAGCCTGAAATCTCCAGCGCTTCGGACAGGAGAGGGAGCCCAGACAGCAAAAAGGCCGTGCGGTGTGCGCACGACCCCTGTCTGCAGTCTTGAAAAGAGGCGCCTGGAAGCGGCTTAGCGCGCCGGCTTCTTCGGCGCGGGGAGCAGGCCTTCGCGCTGGGCGCGCTTGCGGGCCAGCTTGCGGGCCCGGCGAACGGCCTCGGCCTGCTGGCGGGCGCGCTTCTCCGAGGGCTTCTCGTAGTGCACGTGGCGCTTCATCTCGCGGAACGAGCCTTCGCGCTGCATCTTCTTCTTCAGCGCCTTGAGGGCCTGGTCGACGTTGTTGTCGCGGACGAAAATCTGAACCAGAGGTCTCTCTCCTGTCACCCGTTCCCGCTCGGCGTCGCCTCCAGGGAGGCCTCAGCGGCGAACGGACAATAGTATTTTGTTCCCGACGGTCTCCCGTCCGGACAGGGGGCGGGCAATAGCAGACCGGAATTGTCCTGTCCACGCCGGACAGGTCAGGCAATCCCGTCTATATTGCCACCATGGACGCAAGCGACGATCCCGAAGCCTGGTTGAGGCGCGCTGAACAGGCTGTGCTCGACGCTGCCCTCGTGCGGGCACCGGCCATGGGCTGGACCTCCGCCATGGCCTTGGCCGCGGGTGCCGACGCGGGCTTCAGCCCGGGCGAGGCCGAACTGATCCTGCCCCGGGGCCCCGCCGACCTGGCGGCCCTCCTCTCGCGCCGGCATGACGCGGCGGCCGTCGCTGCCCTTCCGGACCCGGCAGGTCTCAAGATCCGCCAGAGAATCCGCTCGGCCCTCAAGGCTCGCATCGAGGCCGCAGCGGCCGACGCCCCTGCCGTCCGGCGCTGGTCGGGCTGGCTCGCCCTTCCCCCCAATGCCGGCCTGGGCCTGTCCCTGGCCTGGGAGAGCGCCGACGTCCTCTGGCGGTGGGCGGGGGATGTCGCCGCGGACGAGAACCACTATTCCAAGCGGGCCATACTGGCCGGGATCCTGGTCCCGGCCCTCGCCATCCGCCTCCGGTCAGGCGAGGTGGACTCGGACGCCTTCCTCGACGCCCGGATCGCCAATGTCATGAGCTTCGAAGCCTGGAAGGCCGGCCGCGACCCCGGCGCACCCCTCCGACGCCTCGTCGAGGGGCTGGGCCGCCTGCGCTACGGGTCTTCGGTCAGCCGCCGGGCGTGAAGCGCTTCGGTGGCCGGGCAGCTACGTCCTGGATCATCCGCATCAGCAGGTAGGTGCGCGGCGTGATTGTCGTCAGGTCGATCCATTCCTTGTCGGTATGAAAGTCCCCGCCAACCGGCCCGAGCCCGTCCAGCGCGGGGGTTCCTGCCTCATGCGCCAGGGCTGATTCCGAGGCGCCCCCATTGCCGCCAGTGCCCAGTTCCCGGCCCAACTCGGCATAGATCGCCTTGGCCCGCTCGGCGAGGGCGTCAGTGTGAGGGTTACTTGGCAGGGGTGGGAAGGAGTTCTCCCGGCTCACTGTGACCTTGGTGTCCGGCACTGTGGTGTTGCGGGCGCGCTCCTCGAAGACGGCCTGGACCCGGTCAAGGTCGGCCTTGTCGCGGATCCGCACATTGACCTGCGCCCGGGCGTTCTCGGGGATGATGTTGTAGCGGCTTCCCGCCTGGATGATGGTCAGGTTGGCGGTCAGGCCGTCGCCGGACTTGGGCAGGGTCTCCACGGCGGCGAGCTGGTGGACCAGCTCGGTGGCGGCGTTGCGGCCGTTCTGCGGGGCGACCCCGGCGTGGGCGGGTCGGCCTTTCACGTCGATGTTGAAGGTCGAGCTGCCCTTGCGCCAGACGGTGATCTTGTCCGGGGCGTCTCCGGGCTCAAGGTTCAGCTCCACCTCGTGGCTCTTCACCAGCCGGTCGATCAGGGCCCGGGTTCCGGGGGACCCGCGCTCCTCGCTGGTCTCCAGCAGGAGGGTGATGGTGTCGTAGCTGCGAAAGCCCCGGGCGGTCAGGATTTCCAGGGCCACGACGGCCTGAATGACCCCGCCCTTCTCGTCGCCGACGCCAGGACCGGTGGCCCGGTCGCCGTTGGCGGAATAGGGCCACTTCGCCGCTGTGCCAGGCTCAAAGACGGTGTCGATGTGGCCGATCATCAGGATCTTCGCCTTGCCCGTTCCCTTCAGGGTGGCGACGAGGTTGTCCGGCAGGCCGGGGATCTCGGCGGGCACGCGCTCGACCTTGGCGCCCAAGGCTTCCAGCCGGGGTGCCAGTATGCCCAGGACCTTGCGGCCGCCCTCCACGTCGCCAGTGCCGGAGTCGATGTTGACCAGGGTCTCCAGCAGCTTCAGCTGCTCGGGACGCGCCGCCTCGGCGGCCTTCCAGAGCGCCTCGTCCTTCCGCGGGGCCGCCAGGGCGGGCAGGGCGGTCGCGCCCGCCGCCAGGAGGGCCAGGGCCAGGGTCGTCCGTCTCCGTCGGGGCGCGCGCATCATGGGGTCTTGTCCTTGTCTCGAGGGGTGACTTTGGCCTCCCAGGCCTCCAGGGGCAAGGCCCAGGGGCGGGGGCGCCGGGGCGGGTCGGCGGGCCGCCAGTCGCCCCCCGACAGGTCCAGGTTCAGGCCGTAGAAGGGGTCGGCGTCCAGGGCCTGACCCCAGCGTTGGCGCATCCAGGCCGCTTCCCGGGAGAAGCGTTCGGTGTGGCGCGCCTCCAGGTCCGAGCCCCGTGAGGCCGACTCCCGGTGGATCAGGTCGGCTCCGGGGGTCCAGATCACCTGCAGTCCCAGGGCCCGGATCTTCAGGCACAGGTCGATGTCGTTGAAGGCCACCGCCAGGTGTTCCGCATCGAATCCCCCCGCCGCCTCGAAGACGGACCGGCGCATGGCCAGACAGGCCGCCGTCGTTGCCGAGACGCACCGCGCCGTCCGCAACCGGTTGGAAGGCCCCGGGTCCCGGGGTCCCGCCCCCACCCCCAGGGCGCCCGCCACGCCGGCGGCGCCAATCCCCAGGGCGACGCCCGCGTGCTGCACCCGGCCGTCCGGGAAGCGCAGCATCGCCCCCGCCGCGCCCACCTCCGGCCGCAGGGCCTGGGCCGCCAGGGCCTTCAGCCAGCCGGCGTCTCGGACCTCGACATCGTTGTTCAGGAAGACCA
>CAIWHQ010000197.1 GCA_903912465.1 uncultured Alphaproteobacteria bacterium
CCATCGACCAGTCCACCGGCTCGGCGTCCGGCCAGCGGGCCCGGAAGGCTGCCAGGCTCATCTCCCGGGTCACGAAGGCCACGTCCCAGTCCGAGGAGTCCGCCGCCAGGGAGTCCGGGTCGCCCCAGACACTGAAGGGGTCGGCCACCCGCTCGATGGCCAGGTCCAGGTCCTCGCCTCCCGTCTCCGAGGCCCGGGCATTGATGCGAAAGACGCCGAAGCCGCAGGTCACGGCGAAGTCCAGGGCCGTGTCATAGGCCACGTCGGCGTCAGAGGACTGCTCGATGTTGCGGATCAGGCCGTTCAGCACCTCTGCCGTCTGCGGGTCTGCCGCGTCGTCCACCGGATGGCAGGTGATGGCCGGCCGGTTTTGCCGCGCCTCGTTCACCACCTGGCGGATGAAGGCCGGCAGCCGGTTCAGGGTCAGGCAGGGCCGCCCCTCCAGCTCCCGCGCCCGGCGGATGGCCTCGGGCCACTGCTCGCCCAGCCGGGCAAAGCGCAGGTCCTCGGCCGCGGCGTCCCGGTCCTGCCGCATCGCCTCCCGCGCCCGGGCAAAATCCGCCCGCGCCCGGGCCATGACCGTCTCGTCCGCCGGGCTCGTTTCGTTATCCATGTCCATGTCCTCAGGCCATCCAGTCCAGTTGATGTTCGCGGCGCCGGGCGGGTCGCCGCACGGCGCTCCCGCCCCGCCGGTTCAGGGCGTAGAGCCCCAGGGCATCGGCCGCGTGGCTCGCCCCGTCGTGCAGGGGCCCGGAAAAGGTCTTCAGGGCCGGGCTCCAGCGTTTTCGGTAGGCCCTCAGCCGGTCCAGGCCGGCAGCGCACCTTTGGGCGTCGAAGACCGTCATGGGGATCATCTGGCGCACCGCGTGGACCCGGTCCTCGGGGTCGGCGGCGGGGCAGACCTCCACCGGGCTCACCCCCAGGCCCGCCAGGGTCTCCAGCCGCGAGCGCCCAGCCGCGCCCAGTTCGCGCACCCTCACGTCGTGGGGCAGGTAGTGGCGGCCATAGAGGAAGGGCCGGTCGGCCAGGGCCTGGCGGACGATGGCCTGCAGCCCCTCCCCCGAGGTCTCGAAATAGTCGATCACCCGCACCTCGCGGCCGGCCTCCTGCAGGAACCAGATGGCCGTGGCGTCGTCGATCCCCAGGTCCCAGGCCGTGTCCACCCGCAGGGAGGGATCGTGCGGCACCGCCGTGATCCGCCCGGCCTTGTCCGCCTCTGCCAGGACCGAGCCGTAATAGGCGCCCGGCGCCGGGGCATCGAAGGCCACCAGGTATTCCGTGGCGAACCGGGCCCGGCCCTCCTCCGCCGATCCGGTCTCCGCCACCAGGTCCGCCTCCTCCCGGGCCAGCTGCTCGGCGGTGAAGACATCGGTGTGGGTGGCGGGCGACTTCAGGGTGAACCAGGCCGGGTCCCGGCTACGGCTCTCGAAGGCCCGCACAGCGTGGTTGCGGCCCCTTGGCGTCCACAGGAACAGGGCCCAGCCGCCGTTCTCCGCCAGGATCGGCCGCAGGTAGGTCCAGGCCTCGGGCTTGGCCAGGGCCCACTCCGAGAACACCACCCCCAGGGGCGAGGCGCCCACCAGCCGGTCGTAATTGTCCGAGCCGGCCACCTGCCAGACCGACCCGTTCTTCAGCTCGATCCGCATGTCCCCGCCCCGGGTCGAGGCGCGCAGGGCCCTGGGGAAGGCCTCGTCGATCCGCCTGCGGCCGGTGTGCGGGTTCACCGCCTCCCAGATCGCCTTCCGGGCGTGGGCGGTCTCCGGCAGCATGTGCCAGTAGACGCCGGGGCGGGTGACCATCCGGCTCGCGGTCCAGTGCAGGGCCACCTCGTCCTTGCCCCAGCGGCGGTGGGCGGCCACGTCGGCCCTCAGGCCCCCCGCCTGCAGATAGCGCCAGAGGTCCAGCTGGTAGGGCCGCGGTGTCCAGGTCGTGGGAATCTTCATCAGAACTCCGCTGCCTCCACCACCAGGCCGGCGGGCCAGCCCTCGGTCTCGGTGGGCGCAGGCCGGCCGGGGACCTCCGGGGTCTGGCGGGCCAGGCGCGCGGCCAGCCACTGCCGGGCGGCGATGCGCATGCGCGAGATCTGCAGGGTCTCGGGGCTGGCCGCATCGGCGATGGCCGTCACCTCGTCGGCCAGCCGCCGGGACTGGGCGTCCAGGGCCGCAGCCAGCATGGCGGCGAACTCAGGGCGCCGGTGGGTCCACCACTGCAGGGTCGCCAGGGAGGGCATGCCCTCCTGGTCGCAGGCCTCGCTCACCATGGCCCCGTCGGCCACCCGGCGGCAGAACTCGGCGGCCCGGGTCAGGCCGTAGCGCTGGGGGGAGACACCCGCCGCGCAGGCCAG
>CAIWHQ010000198.1 GCA_903912465.1 uncultured Alphaproteobacteria bacterium
CAATGTCGGCTACACGGCCCGCCACCACACCTTCTTCGAGATGCTGGGGAACTTTTCCTTCGGCGACTATTTCAAGGAAGGTGCCATCGAGCTGGCCTGGAGCCTGCTGACCCGCACCTTCGGCATCCCCGCCGAGAAGCTGTGCGTGACCGTCTACCACACCGACGACGAGGCCGCGGACCTGTGGAAGCGGATTGCGGGCCTGCCGGACCACAAGATCATCCGCATCGCCACCAACGACAACTTCTGGTCCATGGGCGACACCGGTCCGTGCGGCCCCTGCTCGGAAATCTTCTACGATCACGGCGAGCATATCTGGGGCGGGCCGCCTGGCAGTCCCGAGGAGGATGGCGACCGCTTCGTCGAGATCTGGAACCTCGTCTTCATGCAGTTCGAGCAGCTTGCCGACGGGACCCGCCGGTCCCTGCCCAAGCCGCAGATCGATACCGGCATGGGGCTGGAGCGCATCGTCGCCGTCCTGCAGGGTGTGCATGACAACTATGACACCGACCTCTTCCGCACCCTGATCCGGGCCTCGCAGGGCTTTGTGGGCGAGGGCGGGGAGCCTGCCTCCCATCGGGTCATTGCCGACCACCTGCGTTCGACCAGCTTCCTGATCGCCGACGGCGTGTCGCCCTCCAACGAGGGTCGCGGCTATGTCCTGCGCCGGATCATGCGCCGGGCCATGCGTCACGCCCACCTGCTGGGGGCCCAGGAGCCCCTGATGCACCGTCTGGCGCCAACCCTGGTGGCCGAGATGGGTGAGGCCTATCCCGAGCTGCGGCGGGCTGAGCCCGTCATCGTCGAGACCCTGCGCCAGGAGGAAGAGCGCTTCCGGCGCACCCTGGGCCGCGGCATGTCCCTCCTGGAGGAGGCGACCGCTGGCCTCGGGCAGGGCGACCGCCTGCCGGGCGAGACCGCCTTCCGGCTCTATGACACCTATGGCTTTCCCCTGGACCTGACCCAGGACGCCCTGCGGGCCCGGGGCGTGGCGGTGGACCTGGATGGCTTCCAGGAGGCCATGAAGCGCCAGCGTGAAATGGCCCGGGAGGCCTGGACTGGGTCTGGCCAGGCGACGGCCGCGGCGGAGTGGTTCAGCATTCGCGAGCGGCTCGGGGCCACCGAGTTCCTGGGCTACGACCGGACCGAGGCCGAGGGCGAACTGGTCGGTTTGGTGAAGGACGGCGGCGAGGTCCCCTCTGCCACCGCTGGAGAAACCGTCTTCGCCGTCTTCGACTGCACCCCCTTCTATGCCGAGAGCGGCGGTCAGGCGGGGGATGTGGGTCTGGCGACCTGGCCAGGCGGTCGGGGCCGCGTCCTCGATACGCAGAAGCAGGCTGGTGATCTTTTCGTCCATGAAATCGAGATCCTGGAAGGATCACTTCAGGCGGGGTACCGGGTCCGCCTGACGGTGGACTCCGATCTTCGCCGCACCACACGCGCCAACCACTCTGCGGCTCACCTCCTGCATTCGGCCCTGAGGCGGGTCCTGGGGCCCCACGTCTCCCAGAAGGGCCAGATGGTGGACGGAGAGCGGGTCCGCTTCGACTTCAGCCATGGCGGGCCGGTCAACCCGGCCGAGATCGAGGCCATCGAGGCCGAGGTCAACGCCGTCATCCGCCAGAACCAGGCGGCCCGGACCGAGGAGATGGCGCCCGACGAGGCGATCGCCGCTGGAGCCGTCGCCCTGTTTGGCGAGAAGTACGGGGACAGCGTCCGGGTCCTGGCCCTGGGCGCGGCCCTGGAGGGCGAGGGCGCCTATTCCGTGGAGCTCTGCGGTGGCACCCACGTTGACCGGACCGGCGACATCGCCCTGTTCAAGATCATCTCCGAGGGCGGCGTCGCGGCTGGCGTGAGGCGGATCGAGGGCCTGACCGGCGAGGCGGCACGCCGCTGGCTGGTCGAACAGGCCTCGGTGGCCCGCAGTCTCTCCGAGCAGTTCCGCACGCCCGTGTCGGAGGTCCTTGCCCGGGTCGAGTCCCTGGAGGTCCAGCGCCGGAAACTCGAGAAGGATCTCGCTGAGGCGAAGCGCCAACTCGCCATGGGCGGGAGCGGCCAGGGCGGGGGGGAGATCGAGGATGTCGGCGGCGTCAAGCTCCTGGCGCGGGTCCTGGACGGGGTCGGTGGCAAGGACCTGCGGCCCATCGCCGAGGAATTCAAAAAGCAGGTGCCCGACGGAGTCATCGCCCTGGTCGGCACGGCCGAGGGCAAGGCGGCGGTGACGGTGGCCGTCACCGGCTCGGCGCTCCAGAAGGTGAGTGCCGTCGATCTTGCCCGCGCCGCCGTTCAGGCCCTGGGCGGTCAAGGGGCCGGCGGTCGTCCGGACTTCGCCCAGGGCGGAGCGCCGGACGCCGCGCGCGCTGAGGAGGGCCTGGCGTCGATCCGGGCCCTGCTCGCAGGCTGAGGCGACGCGCGGGGCCTTGCCTCGCGCGGCCTCCGGGGCGAGGGTTCAGGAATAACTTGAACTCAGAAAAGGTCAGGGAGGCCGCCCCATGTCTCAGCCCGTCGTCAATCCCAACGGAACCCTCAAGGGCAAGGTGGCCGTCGTCACGGGCGCCAGCCGCGGCATAGGTGAGGCGATCTGCGCCCGCCTGGCCATGGAGGGCGCCCGGGTCGTGGCCTCGGCCCGGACGGCCGAGTCCGGCGAGAGCCGCCTGCCCGGCACCCTTCATGACACGGTGGACCGCCTGCGTCGGGCTGGCGCCGAAGCGGCCTTCATCAAGGCCGACCTTGCGCTTCTGGAGGACCGCGAGCGCCTGATCGACGAGACTGCCGCCCTGTATGGCCCCGTCGACATCCTCATCAACAACGCCGCCATCACCTACTTCATGCCGGTGGTCGACTTCACCGAGAAGCGCTTCAAGCTGATGATGGAGGTGCAGGTCTATGCGCCCTTCCATCTGTCCCAGCTGGTCCTGCCCTCGATGATCGAGCGGGGCTCAGGTTCCATCGTCAACATCTCCTCGCCGGCGGGCATCCATCCCAAGCCGCCCTATCGCGGCGGCCGGGGCGGGACCGTCTACGGGCTCTGCAAGGCGGCGCTCGAGAGGTTCTCCACGGGTCTCGCCTCGGAGGTCCAGGCCAACGGGATCGCTGTCAACGTCGTGTCGCCAGGCCTGGTGGACACGCCTGGCGTGGCGGTGCACGGCCTGATCAATGAGCAGTCCAAGGACCGGGTCCAGCCCATCGAGTATATTGCCGAGGCGGTCTACCAGCTGGCCAAGGCGGACCCGGCGACCATGACCGGCCGGGTGGACTATGCCGAGCCCCTGCTCAAGGAGCTGGGCCTGGAGCCCTCCGCACTCATCTGAAGACCCGGGCCTGCCCTTGGGCGGGAGAACCGGCCTTGATCCCGCCTACCGGAGATGACCGAATGAAGCTTGTTGCAGGGGTGCTGGCCCTGGCCCTGACGGCCGGGGGCGCGGCTGCCGCCGACCTTGCCCTCGAGCGGGTCTATTCGGCCCCGGACCTGAGCGGTCCGAGGGCGCGCGGGGTCGCCCTGTCCCCGGACGGGACGCTGGTGACCTACCTCCGCGCCCGGGCGGACAATCCCCGGGTCACGGACCTCTGGGCCGCCGACGTGGCGGGCGGGGCGCCCCGGCGCCTGATCGACTCCGCCGCCCTGATTCCGGGCGAGAGGGTCCTTTCCGAGGCCGAGAAGAGCCGGCGCGAGCGCCAGGGCGTCCAGACTTCTGGCGTCGTGTCCTACGACTGGGACGACGAAGGCCGGTTCATCCTGGCCCCGGTGGAGGGCGACCTCTGGCTCTGGTCCCGCAGCGACGGCTCGCTGCGGCGCCTGACGGACACGCCCGAGGACGAGATCGACGCCCGCGTCTCGCCCCGGGGCGGCTTCGTCTCCTTCGTCCGCGGGGATAATCTCTGGGTGGCGCCAGCCGGCGGCGGGGACGCCCGGGCCCTGACCCAAGATGGCTCTGAGCTCCAAAGCTGGGCGACCGCCGAGTTCATCGCCCAGGAAGAGATGGATCGCCAGACTGGCTACTGGTGGAGCCCGGACGAGACCCGGATCGCCCTGACCCGGACCGACCTGTCTGGCGTGGACGTGGTCGAGCGGCTCGATGTGAATGCGGCCGGGGCGGTGATCGTGGCCCAGAGATATCCCCGGACCGGGCGTCCCAACGCCCGGGTCGAGCTGTTCGTCGCCAGCCTCGCCGGCGGCGTGCCCGTCCGCGTGGACCTCGGGCCTGACGCCGACATCTACCTGGCCCGTGTGGACTGGTCGCGAGACGGCCGGACCCTCTACGTCCAGCGCCAGTCCCGGGACCAGAAGCGGCTGGACCTGCTGGCGGTAAACCCCGCTGATGGCCGCTCGCGGGTACTGCTTACCGAGACGAGCGCCCACTGGGTGGAGCTCTCTGACGACTTCCGGGCGCTGAAGGACGGGACCTTCCTCTGGTCCTCAGAGCGGTCGGGCTGGAAACACCTCTACCTCCATGGGGCGGACGGTCGGCTTATCCGCCAGGTGACACGGGGTGACTGGCCCGTCGATGCCCTGCAGGGAGTCGACGAGGCCCGGGGCGTGGCCTTCTTCACCGCCAACCGCGACACCCCCGTCGAGCGAAGGCTCTACGAGGTCTCGTGGAAGCGACCGGAGCCCCCAAGGGCGATCACACCCGCCGGCGGCTGGTGGACCGTAAAGGTCGCCGGGCGGGGGACCGCCTTCACGGGAACCTACGAAGACCCCGCCACGCCGCCCCGGACGGGGCTCTACCGCGCTGACGGGACCCTGGTTCGTTGGGTCGAGGAAAACCCCCTCGATTCCAGCCATCCCATGGCACCCTATCGCGACCGTCTGCCTGTGCCGGAGTTCGGGACCCTTAAGGCCCAGGACGGATCGGACCTCTGGTGGTCCCTGCGCAAGCCGGCGGGATTCGATCCCTCCCGGCGGTACCCGGTTGTCGTGAAGGTGTATGGCGGCCCTGGCAACGCCCAGGTCCGCAAGGTCTGGAGCGATCCTGCCGACCTCCTCTACCTGCAGTCAGGCTTCCTGCTCTTTTCCGTTGATAACCGGGGCACGCCCAACCGGTCGCAAGCGTTCAAGACCGCTATCGACCGGCGGCTCGGCCAGCTGGAGGTTGATGACCAGGTCGCCGGGGGCCGCTGGCTTGCGGGCCAGTCCTTCGTCGATCCGGCGAGGATCGGGGTCACTGGCTGGTCCTATGGCGGCTACATGGCGCTCATGCTGCTGACTGCGCCCGACACCCCCTTCACCGCCGGGGTCTCCGGGGCGCCGCCCACCGACTGGACCCTCTACGACACCCATTACACAGAGCGTTACATGGGCAGGCCGTCGGAGAACCCCGCCGGCTACGCCGCGTCGGAGGTGACGGCCCGGCTTGGGCGCCTGAAGCCGGATAGCCTCCTCCTGATCCACGGCATGGCGGATGACAACGTCACCTTTGACAACTCCACCCGGGTGATGGCCGACCTCCAGGCGCGGGGAACTGCCTTTGAGGCCATGGTCTATCCGGGGCTCCGGCACCGGGCCGGCTGGACCCAGGCCAACCTGATGCACAGGACACGGGCGACCCTGGACTTCTTCAAGCGCAAGCTGGCGCCCGCGCGCTAGGTCCCGACCGCCTCAGCCCGCTGCGAGGGCCTTCTCGAGGTTGGCGGCGACCTTGTCGAGGAAGCCCTCGGTGGTCAGCCACCCCTGGGAGTCGCCGACCAGAAGGGCCAGGTCCTTGGTCATGGAGCCGGCCTCGACCGTCTCGACACAGACCCGCTCGAGGGTGTGGGCGAAATTGGCCAGGGCCTCGTTTCCGTCCAGCTTGGCCCGGTGCTCCAGGCCCTGGGTCCAGGCGAAGATCGAGGCGATCGAGTTGGTCGAGGTCGACTCGCCCTTCTGGTGCTGGCGGAAATGGCGGGTCACCGTACCGTGGGCGGCCTCGGCCTCCATGGTCTTGCCGTCCGGGGTCAGGAGGACCGAGGTCATCAGGCCCAGTGAACCGAAGCCCTGGGCAACCTGGTCGGACTGGACGTCGCCATCGTAGTTCTTGCAGGCCCAGATGAAGCCGCCGTTCCACTTCAGGGCCGAGGCGACCATGTCGTCGATCAGGCGGTGTTCATAGGTCAGACCCGCCTCCTTGTACTGGGTGGCGAATTCGGCCTCGTAGACCTCGGAGAAGATGTCCTTGAAGCGCCCGTCATAGGCCTTGAGGATCGTGTTCTTGGTCGAGAGATAGACCGGATAGTTCCGCTGCAGGCCATAGGCGAGGGAGGCGCGGGCGAACTCCCGGATCGACTCATCGACATTGTACATGGCCATGGCGACGCCGGAGCTGGGGAAGTCGAAGACCTCGTGCTCGATCTCCTGGCCGTCCTCGCCGGTCCACTTGATGCTCAGCTTGCCCTTGCCGGGAACCCGGAAGTCCGTGGCGCGATACTGGTCGCCGAAGGCGTGGCGGCCGATGATGATGGGCTGGGTCCAGCCGGGGATCAGCCGGGGGACATTGCGGCAGATGATGGGCTCCCGGAAGACGACGCCGCCGAGGATGTTGCGGATCGTGCCGTTCGGCGACTTCCACATCTTCTTCAGGTTGAATTCCTTCACCCGGGCTTCGTCCGGGGTGATGGTCGCGCACTTCACGCCGACGCCATGACGCTTGATCGCCTCGGCCGATTCGATCGTGACCCTGTCGTCAGTGGCGTCGCGGTGCTCCATCCCCAGGTCGTAGTAGTCGAGGTCGATATCCAGGTGGGGGAAGATCAGCTTGTCCTTGATCCACTGCCAGATGATGCGGGTCATTTCGTCCCCGTCCAGGTCCACGACAGGGTTGGCGACTTTGATCTTGGCCATGACGGGCGCGCACTCCTCGGCGAAACGATACGGTTCTGGAGGTGCTATACCCGCCCCTGCGCCCGGCGCAAAGGCTACCGGACCGGGTTCAGCTTGCGCGGGAGGACGTCAGGCCTGAAAAGGGCCAGGCATGACCCTGCTTGCTCCCGCCATCATTCTCGACCGGCCGCAGATGGCCGAGAACATAGGCGCTGTCGCGCGGGCCATGGCCAACTTCGGCCTGACCGACCTGCGCCTTGTGGCGCCGCGCGACGGCTGGCCCCAGGAGCGGGCCTGGGCGTCGGCCTCGGGTGCCGAGTGGCCGCTGAACGCCGCCCGTGTCTACGAGACCGTGGCCGAGGCCATCGCCGACCTGACCCTGGTCCTGGCCACGACCGCCCGGCCGCGGGAACTTCAGCTCCCCGTCCTGACCCCCCGGGAGGCCGTCGAGCAGGCCCATGCAGAGGCCGCACACGGGCTGCACACGGGACTGTTGTTCGGCCCCGAACGGGCCGGCCTGGAGACCGCCGACATCGCCCTCTGCCAGGCTGTCGTCACCCTGCCGGTGGATCCGAGGTTCCGGTCGCTCAACCTGGCCCAGGCGGTGATCATCCTGGCCTATGAATGGCGCATGGGCCTGGACGCCGGCGCTCCGGCCGCCTTCCGCCCCGGCCCGGAGCCTGCGGACGCCGCCAGCCTGATGGGCCTTTACGGACATCTCGAGGCCGAGCTGGAAACCGCCGGTTTCTTCCATCCCCCCGAGAAGAAGCCCTCCATGGTCCAGAACCTTCGCTCCGCCCTTGGCCGGGGCCGGTTCAGCGAGCAGGAGGTCCGTACCCTCCGGGGCGTGATCACGGCCCTGTCCCGCGGTCGGGGGCGCGTGCTCGAGAAGATCGCCCGCAGCAAGGCCGAAGCCGAACGCAAGTCCAACTGAGAGACGCCGCCCATGACTGACCTCGACGCCCTCCGTGAAGCCGCCCGGGCGGCCTATGTCTTCACCCTGCCGCTCATCGAGATCGCGACAACCCGTAGCCGGGGCCTGGCCGTTGGCTCACCCATGAACACCTTCGGGCACATGCGGAACCTGGCGGACCACACGGCGCGCAAGGTGACCACGCCGAACAACGACACCTACTACTCCACGGCCCAGGTGGACCTGTCCGAAGGCCCTGTGACCCTGACCCTGCCGCCCTCGGGTGATCGGTATCTCTCGGTCCAGTTCATGGACGCCTACAGCAATACCTTCGCCATCCTGGGCACGCGGACCACGGGCGGGGAGGGCGGGACCTACACCCTCGCAGGCCCCGAGGCGGCGGCCTCAGGTCCACGCGTCCTGCGCTCGCCGACCCGCCACGTCTGGGTCCTGGCCCGTATTCTGGTGGAGGGGCCGCATGACGCCGTCGCCGCCAAGGCGGTGCAGACAGGCCTGTCCATGCAGGGGCCGGCGGTCGCCGATCCCGGCACCTTCGCCACCCGCGGCGCGGACTGGAAGGCCTACCTGACCTCCGCCGCCGAGCTCATCCGGCTGAACCCCCCGCCGGTGATGGACGGCCTGATGCTGAGGCGGATGGCCCCCCTTGGCCTCGAAGCCTTCGATCCCGACGGGTTCACGCCTGCGCAGGCCCAGGCCATCGCTGAGGGCCTGGAGCAGGGCCGCAAGTTCAGTCGGGGGGCGGGCGGACTGACGGGCCCGAACTTCATCGACGGGTGGTCCTATCCGGATGCGCGGCTGGGGGACTTCGGACAGAACTACGCCCTGCGCGCCGCCGTGGCCCTGGGAGGGCTCGCCGCCCTGCCGCCGGCCGAGGCCATGTACATGCGCGCCCAGGGCGACCTGCCCCGGGCCCTGTTCGATGGTGCCCGCAACTGGCGCCTGCACTTCGCTGCGGACCGCCAGATTCCCGTCGACAGCTTCTGGTCCCTGAGCCTCTATGAGGCGACCGAGGACGGGCAGTTCTTTTTCACCCGGAACGACCTCAACCGCTTCGCCATTGGCGACCGGACGCCGGGACTGTCCCGCAATCCCGACGGCTCCCTGGATATCTGGATCGGGGCCGCCTCGCCGGGGCCCGAGCGGGAGTCGAACTGGCTGCCGGCACCGGAGGGGCCCTTCGCCCTTTTCATGCGGGCCTACCTGCCGCGGCCCGAGCTGCTGGATGGCCGCTGGCACCTGCCCCCCGTCGAGCCTGCCTGACCGCGCCGGCGTTGCATTTCGCGCTCCGCTGGGGTAAGGACCGCGCCTTCCGCGCGTGAGACCTTTGTGTCCTTCGCCGGTATGACGGGCAGATGCAGAGCCGCCGTTGCAATCGCGGTCCCCAAGGGGGCCGCCGGCCTGCGTCACTTGAAGAGAGACGACACATGTCGAAGCGCCACTCGGCGAAGTACAAGATCGACCGGCGGATGGGCGAGAACATCTGGGGTCGCCCGAAATCCCCGGTCAACCAGCGCTCTTATGGCCCCGGCCAGCATGGCCAGCGCCGCAAGCAGAAGACCTCCGACTTTGGCCTGCAGCTGCGGGCCAAGCAGAAGCTCAAGGGCTATTACGGCAACCTGACCGAGAAGCAGTTCTCGCGGACCTACCAGGAAGCCGCCCGCCGCAAGGGCAACACGGCCGAGACCCTGATCGGCCTGCTCGAGGCCCGTCTGGACGCGGTGGTCTACCGCGCCAAGTTCGTGCCCACCGTCTTCGCCGCGCGCCAGTTCGTGAACCACGGCCACGTGACGGTGAACGGCAAGCGGGTGAACATCGCCTCCTACCGGGTGAAGATCGACGACGTGGTCCAGGTGCGCGAGCGCTCGCGGAACATGGCCCTGGTGCTCGAAGCCCTGCAGTCGGGCGAGCGCGACACCCCCGACTACATCGAGGTCGACGCCAAGGCCATGTCGGCCCGCTTCATCCGGACCCCGGAGCTTTCCGAGGTGCCCTATCCGGTGAAGATGGAACCCAACCTCGTGGTCGAATTCTACGCGTCCTGATCCGGACGCCGACCCAGGACGAACAGGGGCCCCGGAGCGATCCGGGGCCTTTTTCGTTGGGACGTGGCTTGCGGATGGCTACCGTTTGGAGCGGAATGGGGACGTGCTGACCCGCCGCCTCCTTCTCGCCGGAACCCTGGTCCTTGCCGGCTGCGCCAGCTTGCCCAGGCCCGAACCCTATCCGGCGACCGGCCCCTTCCCGGAACTTGAGCCTGTCCGTCTCATTCGCATCGGTCCGCAGGACCTGAGTCTCGAGGTCGCCAGCCGGGGTTGTGGGCTGCGCCCGGACCTGACCTTCTTCGTCGAGCGGCGGGGCGGGGTCGCCACAGTGGCCTTCGCCCGCCGGCGGATGCAGACCTGCCGGGACACGTCCGAGATCTGGGTGGAGGTGGTGTTCAGCCGCAAGGAACTGGGGCTTTCGGCAGACGAGCCGATCTTCCTTCTCAATCCCCTGGCGGTCAGGCCGGATCGATGAAGCGGGCGACCATCTCGGTCGGCACGCGCCGGGGGCGACCGCCCTCGCGCTCGATGAGGCACCAGGTGGTTCGCACCTGGGCGCACATGGCACCGTCCGGTCCGTCGATCCGGACGTAGCGGTCGAAGCGGGGACCGTCCGCCTCCCGAGCCACCCAGGTCCGGCCTGTCGCCGTCTCTCCCGGCATCAGGGCGCGTCGGTAGTCGACCTCGTGCCTCAGGCAGATCCAGGCCCAGCGCGCCTGGTCTTCGTCAGGCTGGCGGGCTTCCCAATGGGCGATGGCCAGGTCCTGGGCCCAGGACAGGTAGACGACATTATTGACGTGCCCGTTGGCGTCGATGTCCACCGGTCCCGGAACAAAGGACCGGGAGAAGACCTGCTGGTCCTCCGGTGGCTCGAACAGGTGGCCCACGGGGCGACCGTCAGGCGATCAGGCCCTGCTCCGCCATATGGGTCTTGAGCTCGCCGGACTGGAACATCTCCTTGATGATGTCCGCCCCGCCGATGAACTCGCCCTTGACGTAGAGCTGGGGAATGGTCGGCCAGTCCGAGAAGGTCTTGACCCCCTCGCGCAGATCCTGGTCCTGGAGGACATCGACCCCGACATAGTCCACGCCCATATGGTCCAGGACCTGGACGACCAGGGCGGAGAAACCGCAGCGGGGCTGGTCGGGCACCCCCTTCATGAACAGCACCACCGGATTGGCGGCAATGGTCTGGCCGATGAAGTCGTGGATCGGAATGTCGGTGGACATGAGAAACTCTCCCGAAGGCTGATCTTCAGCTAGGTGCCCGCCAGCGCCGGGTCAAGGCGCAGGTTCAGCCGGCCTGCTCCGGCGCCAGGGTTTCGAGGGCCAGGGCGTGGAGTTCGCCCCCGACCTTGCCCTTGAGCGCGGCATAGACCAGCTGGTGCCGCCGCACCCGCGGCAGGCCGCTGAAGGCGCTGCTCACGATCCGGGCGCGATAGTGGTCGCCATCCCCCGCCAGGTCCTCGATGCGGATGTCGGCGTCAGGAAACGCTTCCCGCAGTTCAGTCTCGAGGGCGGTCTGGGTCATGGGCATTTGGCGAGCTCCGGACGCGAGTCAGAGCGTCATGATGGCACACTTCCCCAAGGTCCGGGATTCCCGGGAGCCTGGCGCCCTCAGTCCACAATGGCCGAGTAGACCAGGTTCTTCAGCTGGCCCCGGAAGTTGAAGGTACCTGAGGGCATGAGCTGAGTCATGAAGACCATGGTCATGTCCTCCTTCGGGTCCACCCAGAAGATGGTCGAGGCCGCTCCACCCCAGTAGTAGTCGCCGACGCCGAGGCCGCCGGTCTCGACCACGCCCTGAGTCGAGGCGAAGCCCAGGCCGAAACCCACGCCCTCGTTGGTCGTCTCGGAGAAGGCGCCTATGGCCAGCTGTGTCAGGTCCTTGCCGCCGGGCAGGTGGTTCATGTGCATCATCTCCAGGGTCCGCGGCCCCAGGATGCGCACGCCGTCCAGCTCGCCGCCCCGGCGGAGCATGTCGCAGAACCGCATGTAGTCCGCCGTGGTGCCCGTCAGGCCGCCGCCGCCCGACTTGAAGGCTGGATTCCGGGTGAAGTTGCTGGCCTGAGGATCATCGATCAGCTTCAGCGCCTTGTCCGGCCCGCGCTGGTAGTTGGCGCAGAAGCGGTCAATCTTGTCCGGGGCGACGTGGAAGGCGGTGTCGACCATGCCCAGGGGCTCGAAGATCTCTTCCCGCAGGAAGTCGGCGAAGGGCCGGCCCGAGATGATCTCCACCAGGGCACCGCAGACGTCCGTGGCCAGGGAGTACATCCAGCGCTCGCCGGGATGATAGCGCAGCGGCACCTCGGCCAGCTTGTCCATGAACTCCACCATGGTGTCGGTGGTGTCGGATGAGCGGATCCTGAGCGCCCGGTAGACCTTGTCGATGGGGTGCTGGATACCCACACCCGGAAGCCCGCCGCCGTAGGTCAGGCCCGCGGTGTGCGACAGGACGTCCCGGAAGGTCGCCGGCCGGCGGGGCCGCTCGGTGACCAGGTCCTCACCCTCGCCGGACACCCAGACCCGGTGGTTCTTTCAGGAGGGGACATAGCGGCTGACCGGGTCGTTCAGTTGGAAATAGCCCCGCTCGTACAGCATCATCAGGGCCACGGACGTGATCGGCTTGGTCATGGAATAGATGCGGAAGATGGCGTCGTCGCGCATGGGCCTGTTTCGCTCCAGGTCCATGCTGCCGAAGGATCCGGCGTAAGCCTGGACGCCGTGGCGGGCGATGGCGACCTGGCAGCCGGCGATCTTCTGCGGACCGATGTAGTTGCGCTCGATATGCTCGCCGATGCGCTCCAGGCGCGAAAGGTCGAATCCGGTTGAGTTCGTCGCCGTCATAGCTCTGGGCCTCCCCCCGTGTTTGTCTCTAGGACTTTCCGGGGCATCATGCCCCTGACAGGCGGGGCGTGGCCAGCCCCCGCGATGCTTTGGGAGCCGCACCATGACCGCCATCCTCGACACCCTTGCTGAGTCCATCGCCGAGGCCCTTCGCGCCCGGGGCGAAACGGTTGCCGTTGCCGAAAGCTCCTCCGGGGGGCTGATCTCGGCGGCCCTGCTGGGAGTTGGCGGCGCCTCGGCCTACTATCTGGGTGGCGGCGTGATCTATACCGCCAAGGCCCGTTTCGCCCTGCTGGACATCCCGCGCGAGGCCACGGCGGGCATGCGCTCGTCCAGCGAGCCCTACGCCCTGCTTTTGGCGCGATCGGTACGTGAGCAGTTCGGAGCCAGCTGGGGCATTTCCGAGACCGGTGCGGCTGGGCCGACAGGTAACGGCTATGGGGATGCGGCCGGACACAGCTGCGTGGCCATCTCGGGACCCATCGAGACCGTGGTCACCCTGGAGACGGGTAGCTCGGATCGCCGGGCCAATATGGAGGCCTTTGCCGCCGCGGCCCTGGATCTCCTGGGCCGTGGCCTGACGGCCGCGGGCTGAGCCTCAGCCCATATAGCCTGGCATCCAGCCTTCGTGACGGCCCCGGAGGTCGTCTAGGGCGAGGCTGAAGAGGCCTTCGCAGGCGAGGATGCGTCCGCCAGCCGATCCGATCACCTGGGCAGGAACCCCTGCGGCGACGGCGGCTGACAGCACAGCGGCGGCATCCGCGCAGCCGAGCAGGTATCGGCCCTGGTCCTCGCCGAACAGCCAGGCCTGGGCGGGCAGGGGCCCTTCTGCCTTGAGGGTGATCCCCATATCAGAGGCCAGGGCCATCTCAGCGGCGGCGGCGACAAGGCCACCGTCAGAGAGGTCGTGGACAACCTTGACCTGGCCGGATCTCACCAGGCTTCGGGCCAGGTCACCGTTCCTGCGCTCCGCAGCGAGGTCCACCGGGGGCGGCGCGCCGTCCTCCCGGTCCAGGATCTCGCGGAGGTACATGGAGGCACCCAGTTCTCCATGGGTCTCGCCCAGGAGCACCAGGGACATGCCGTCCGCCAGGCTGGAGAAGTCCGCGCGGTGGGCATGGTCCGGGATCAGGCCAACGCCCCCGACGGTCGGGGTCGGCGGGATCGCGACGCCGCTCGTCTCGTTGTAGAGGCTGACATTGCCGCTCACGACCGGGAAGTCGAGGACACGGCAGGCTTCCGCCATGCCGTCGATGGCGCGAACGATCTGGCCCATGATCTCGGGCCGTTCCGGATTGCCGAAATTCAGGTTGTCGGTAATGGCGATGGGGTCCGCCCCGACCGAGGTGAGATTGCGCCAGGCCTCGGCCACTGCCTGCTTGCCGCCCTCGTAGGGGTCGGCCTGGACGTAACGGGGGGTGCAGTCCGAGGTGGCGGCGATGGACTTGCGGGTCCCATGCACACGCACGATACCGGCGTCCGCGCCGGTGGCGCTGTCCTCAAGGGTGTCGGCCATGACATGGCGGTCATACTGCTCCCAGAGCCAGCGCTTGGAGGCCATGTCGGGGGCGGACATCAGGCGCAGGACGGCCTCGGCGAAGTCGGGCGGCGCCGGCACGCTTTGGGGCTCCACCCGGGGCTGGAGGGCGGGCTGGACCCAGGGGCGGTCATAGAGGGGCGCATCGTCGGACAGGGGTGCCAGGGGCAGGTCGCAGACGACCTCTCCCTGGTGGTGCAACACGATCCGCCCGGTGGTCGTGGTCTGGCCGATGACGGCGGCGTCCAGCCCCCACTTCTCGAAGATCCGCTGCCCGTCAGCCTCGCGGCCCGGCTTGAGGATGGCCAGCATGCGCTCCTGGCTCTCCGAGAGCATCATCTCGTAGGCGCTCATGCCGGTCTCGCGCTGGGGCACCTTGTCGAGGTCGAGCTCAATGCCGACCCCGCCCTTGCCGGCCATCTCCACGGACGAGGAGGTAAGGCCCGCCGCACCCATGTCCTGGATGGCGGCCACAGCGCCCGATGCCATGAGCTCAAGGGTCGCCTCGATGAGCAGCTTTTCGGCGAAGGGGTCGCCCACCTGCACCGTGGGCCGCTTCTCGTCCGAGGCCTCGTCGAACTCCGCCGAGGCCATGGTGGCGCCATGGATGCCGTCCCGGCCTGTCTTTGAGCCAAAATAGACCACCGGCAGCCCCGCCGCCGGGGCGGCTGAGTAGAAGATGGCGTCCGCTTCCGCCAGTCCCACGCACATGGCATTGACGAGGATATTGCCGTCATAGCCCCTGTGGAAATTGGTCTCGCCGCCGATGGTGGGCACGCCGACGCAGTTGCCATAGCCGCCAATGCCCGCAACCACACCGGACACTAGCCGCCGCGTGCGCGGATGGGCCGGATCGCCGAAGCGCAGGGCGTTGAGCAGGGCGATGGGCCGGGCGCCCATGGTGAAGACGTCCCGCATGATCCCGCCCACGCCCGTCGCCGCGCCCTGGTAGGGCTCGATGAAGGAAGGGTGGTTGTGGCTCTCCATCTTGAAGATGCAGGCCTGGCCGTCGCCGATGTCCACCACGCCGGCGTTCTCGCCAGGGCCGCAGATCACCTGCGGGCCGGTGGTCGGGAACTTGGACAGGTGGCGGCGGCTGGACTTGTAGGAGCAGTGCTCCGACCACATGACCGAGAACACGCCGAGCTCGACGAGATTCGGCTCGCGCCCCAGGCGCCGCAGGATGAGGTCATATTCGTCGGGCTTCAGCCCGAACTCGGCGGCCGTCTGGGCCATGGACTGGGTCGCGGAAGTCATGAGCCGCTTCTAGCCGGACTCGCGCGGCAGGGCGATAGGCCCGCGCAGTGTCTCTTGACCTGTAAAATTCACGTCGTACCGATATATCGTGCAGCGAGGGGGTCCCATGTCCAAGATCATCGACAAACGCATCTGCGCTGAAATCGAGGGCGACTTTGTCCTCTTCCTGATCGGTATGCGGGTGAACCGCCCCCTGAAGTTCTGGAAGTGGGGTCCGGTAGCCAACGCCATGCCGAAGATGATCATCGAGCTGATGAAGCGGCCCGAGCTCGGCCTGCTCCACGCCCGGACCCACTTTGGCTTCCCGGACATTTTCCTGGTCCAGTACTGGCGCAGTTTCGATCACCTGGAGGCCTATGCCCGGTCCCGGGAGCTCGAGCACCTGCCCGCCTGGCAGGCCTTCAACACCTCCGTGGGCTCCAATGGCGACGTGGGGATCTGGCACGAGACCTACCTGATCCAGAACGGGGCCTACGAAAACGTCTACAACAACATGCCCGCCTTCGGCATGGGTCTGGCTGGCCAGGTGCGAGACGCGACGGGCGCGCGCAAGGAAGCCAGGCAGAGAATGCAGGCGGCCTCGGGTCACCCACAGGGCGAGTGAGGCGGCCCATTCCGGCCTCAGACATTGCCCGAACCTCCAATGCTGGCTAGCGTCCCCCTGA
>CAIWHQ010000199.1 GCA_903912465.1 uncultured Alphaproteobacteria bacterium
AGAACCATCGCGCCGACATGGCCGCCGGTCGCCGTTTCCGGTTCCTGCATGGCCGTTCTGACATCTCCGGCGCCCAGGCGGCCCTGGCCTGGACCCTGGGCGTACCTGGGGTATCCGCCGCCCTGGTCGGGACCACCCGTCTCCCCCACCTGGAGGACTGCGCCGCCGCCCCGGGCCTGTCCCTGCCGCCGGAGCTTGCGGCGCTCATCGCCGAGGCTCAGTCCCGCGCCTGAGGACCAGCCTTGCCCGGCGCGGCGGAATGGGGTCTCCTGTTGGAAAGGGGCGGCGCAACGTCCCGGACCCAGGAGGAATTCACATGGCGGACGGAGCGGTCGGGATGGATGAGGCGCGCCAGCGCGCCTACGCGGTCAGGCTCGAGGACATGAACCCGGGAGACCCCGAGCTCTTCAAGTCCAACGCCTTCTGGTCCTATTTCGAGCGCCTGCGGAACGAGGATCCGGTCCACTGGTGCCGGGAGTCCGAGTTCGGGCCTTACTGGTCGGTCACCCGCTACAACGACATCATGGCGGTGGACACCAACCATGGGGTCTTCTCCTCCGAGGCGGCCCTGGGCGGCATCACCATCCGCGACGCCCGGCCGGACCTGCGCCGGCCCAGCTTCATCGCCATGGACCCACCCCGCCATGACGAACAGCGCAAGGCCGTCAGTCCCATCGTCTCCCCCGGCAACCTGAAGACCATGGAGCCCATCATCCGGGAGCGGGCCTGCCAAATCCTGGACAGCCTGCCGGTCGGCGAGGCCTTTGACTGGGTGGACCGGGTCTCGGTCGAGCTTACCACCCAGATGCTGGCGACCCTGTTCGACTTCCCCTTCGAGGAGCGCCGCCGCCTGACCCGCTGGTCGGACGTGGCCACCACCATCCCCTATCCGGGCGGACTGGTGGAGACGGAGGATGCCCGCCAGGCCGAAATGATGGAATGCCTGGGGGTCTTCACTGGCCTCTGGAATGAGCGGGTCAACCGGCCCCCGACCGGCGACCTCGTCTCGATGATGGCGCACAGCGACGCTACCCGGAACATGACCCCCGAGGAGTACCTTGGGAACATCATCCTCCTGATCGTCGGCGGTAATGACACCACCCGGAACTCCCTTTCCGGCGGCGTCCTGGCCCTGAACCAGAACCCGGCGGAGTACGCCAAGCTGCGCGCCAATCCGGCGCTGGTGGAGTCCATGGTGCCGGAGATCATCCGCTGGCAGACACCGCTCGCCCATATGCGCCGCACCGCGCTCCAGGATATCGAGCTCGGCGGCAAGACCATCCGCAAGGGCGACAAGGTCGTGATGTGGTATGTCTCGGGCAATCGCGACGAGCGGGCCATCGAGAACCCCGATGCCTTCATCATTGACCGCGAGCGGCCGCGCCAGCACCTGTCCTTCGGCTTCGGCATCCACCGCTGCGTGGGCAACCGCCTTGCCGAACTGCAGCTGAAGATCGTCTGGGAGGAAATCCTCAAGCGCTTCAGCTTCGTTGAGGTGCTTGAGGAGCCGATCCGGGTCCGGTCCAGTTTTGTGAAGGGGTACGAGACCCTGACGGTCAAGCTGCACCCGGCCAACTGACGTCGGGGCGCCCTTCCTTTCCGGTCCCGCCTGCAGTTTCATGCCGCCAATTCCATAGCGATCCCGGGGGAAACACGTGTCCGACATAGACCTGACCCAGCTCGACAGGGCGCTCGCCGCCGCTCACCAGCCCGCCTTGCAGGCCGCGCTTGTGCACCTGACTGGCGAGGACCATTGGCTGCGCCCCGAATGGGCCCCCGCCTATGTCCCGCTGTCGCGGGGCGACACAGGTGTTCCTGATGCCGAGCAGAAGAAGTTCCTGGCCGAGGCGAAGGTCGCCCTGGTCGATTGGTTCGGCAAGGGCGGCGGCAGGACTCACCAGCCCTCTGCCGCCACCCTGCGCCGGATGATGAGCTTTGTGGCCGGCGCGGAGATCCCGGAGGGCTACGCCGACTTTCTCGGCGACGAGCTCAGCCTGGCCGAGACCAATACCAAGACTCCGGTCTGGGAAACGCCGGGCCTCAAGGCCGGCGCCGCGAAGATGCACGTCCTGGTCATCGGCGCTGGCATGTCCGGCCTGCTCACCGGCATTCGCCTAAGCCAGGCTGGCGTGAGCTACGAGATCCTCGACAAGAACGCCGACGTCGGCGGCACCTGGTTCGAGAATACCTATCCGGGTTGCCGGGTGGACTCCTCCAACCACATCTACTCCTACAGCTTCGAGCCCAACCACCACTGGCCCCAGCACTTCTCCACCCAGCCGATC
>CAIWHQ010000200.1 GCA_903912465.1 uncultured Alphaproteobacteria bacterium
GCTGCCGTCCGGTACCTGGCGAACCGGGATCGGGGGCGACTAAAGGGTGCTGTCGCGAGGCAGTTTCTGGCCGGCACGCCCCTGCACGACCTGGAAGCGCGTGCCCGCGCTTATGCGGAGGCCCGGTCCCGTAGCCTCCTGCGGCCGGATGCGCTGAACTCCTGGCGCTACTGGCGCTCGCGGGGGGCGACCCTGGTCATCGTCACGGCTTCTCCGGAGTCCCTCGTCGCGCCCTTCGCCCGCGGCCTGGGCGCCGACCACCTCCTGGGCACGCGTCTGGCCCTCGACGCCGACGGACGCCTGACCGGAGACCTGGACGGCGCAAACTGCCGAGGCCCGGAAAAGGTACGCCGCCTCAGGGAGACGTTCGGTGAGGATGTGCGCCTGGCTGCGGCCTATGGTGACACGGCCGGGGACCGGGACATGTTGGCCATTGCCGTCCACGCGGGCTTCCGCGAGTTTGGTGAGCGCCCCTGATCCCGGCCCGGGGTGGCGTCAGTCGTCGCCCCGGTTCTCCTGAACCTCGTCAACGAGACCCCAGTCGCGGGCCTCCTCGGGGGTCATGAAGGTGTCTGCGTCCAGCATCTCCTCGACCTCCTGGTAGGTCCGGCCGGTATGCTTGGCGTAAAGTTCGTTGAGCCGCCGCTTGATCTTGAGGATGTCCTCGGCGTGCCGCTCGATGTCCGACGCCTTGCCCGAATAGCCGCCCGACGGCTGGTGAACCATGATGCGGGCGTTCGGCAGGCTGATCCGGCGGCCCGGCGCACCGGCGGCAAGGAGGAAGGAGCCCATGGAGGCGGCATAGCCCATGCACAGGGTCGCCACGGGGCTGCGGATGTACTGCATGGTGTCGTAGATCGCGAGGCCCGACGACACCACCCCACCCGGGGAGTTGATGTACATCTGGATCTCCTTCTTGGGGTTCTCGGCCTCAAGATAGAGAAGCTGGGCACAGACCAGGGCGGACATGCCGTCCTCGACCGGGCCTGAGACGAAGATCACCCGCTCCTTCAGGAGCCGGGAGAAGATGTCGAAGGCGCGCTCGCCCCGGCTGGTCTGCTCGACCACCATGGGAACAAGGTTGAGGGCAGTCGTCACCATATCCGGCATTGGCGTGCACCTTGAGGCTGAAGCGGCGCCCCCTCAGCGGAGACGCTCGCCCTCGATATCGCGTTTCGACAGGGCCGTGGCAAGGCCGCGACCCGAAATGACCGTGCCCTAGCCCTTGTAGGCCGACGGCATGTCATCTTCCCTGAGAAGATCTTCCTTGGAAACCTTCTCGTCCTCGACCTTGGCCCTGGACACGATCAGGTCGACCACCTTCTCCTCGAAGATCGGAGCCCGGATCTGGGATTGGGCCGATGGATTCTGGCGGAGGAAATCGAAGATCTGCTGGGCCTGGGGGCCATAGCGCATGGCCTCGGCCCGCATGGCCTCGGCGAGTTCCTGCTCGGTCACCTGGACGTTATTGATCCGTCCGACCTCGGCGAGCACGAGGCCAAGGCGCACACGGCGCTCGGCGATCTTGCGGTACTCGACCTCAAGCTGGGCATCCGTCTTGTCCGCATCCTCGGGCGGCAGGCCGCCAGAGGTCTTGTCCTGCTGCACCTGTTCCCAGATCTGGGAGAACTCGGCCTCGACCATGCGGGGCGGGAGCAGGAAGTCGTGCCTCTCGTCGAGGATGTCGAGCAGGGCGCGCTTCAGCTTGAAGCGGGTGGCGCCAGCAAACTGCGACTGCAGGTTCGAGCGGAGCAGTTCCTTGAGCTTCTCAAGGTTCTCGATGCCCAGGCGCTCGGCCAGCGCGTCATCCACCTTGCTCGCCTTCGGAGCCCGAACTTCCTTCACCTGGACGGTGAACTCGGCGTCCTTTCCGGCAAGCTGGGCGGCCTGATACTCGGCCGGGAAGGTCACCTTGACCAGGACCTCGTCGCCGGGCTTGGCGCCGACAAGCTGCTCCTCGAAACCCGGAATGAACTGGCCGGAGCCGAGGGTCAGGGTGGCGTCTTCCGCCCCACCGCCCTCGAAGGCCTCGCCATCTACCCGGCCGACGAAATCAATCAGGAGCTGGTCGCCATCCTTGGACTTGACCGTCTTTCCCTTGCGCGGCTCGTAGGTCTTGCTGGACTCTGCCAGCTCGGCAACGGCCGCGTCGACCTCTTCCTCTGTCGGCTCATAGATGGGGCGCTTCAGGGAAATTTCGGAGAAGTCTGCAGGTTCGAACTCCGGGATCACCTCCAGGGCGATCTCGTAGGCCAGGTCTGACCGGCCTTCGAACACGTCCTGGATGTCGCCTTCCGGACGCAGATCCGGCTCTCCCGCCGGCCGCAGGTTGTTGTCGGAGAGCACCTTCTGGGTGGTCTCGTTGATGGTCTGCTCGACGATCTCGCTCATCAGGGACTTGCCGAACATCCGCCGGACATGCCCGGTCGGCACCTTCCCCGGGCGGAATCCCTTGAGGTTGAGGGTGGGCGTGATCTCGGCGATCCGCACCTCGACCTTCTCGGCCAGAACGGCCGCAGGAACGGTCACGCCGTAAACACGGCTCAGACCTTCAACCGACTTCTCAACGATCTGCATAGACATTCAAGCCATCGGAGGGCACCGCGATTTTCGCGGTCCCGGTCCGCCTTCTTCCGGAAAAACGGCGCCGCCGAAAGCCGGCGGCGAGGGGGCGACCTTATGTCACGCGACCGGGCGCGGGCCAAGAGCAAAGCAAGGCCTTCGGGTGCCGCGCAGGTTATCGGGCGACAACCCCGGTGGACCTACCCGCTGGCCGAACTGTCGGCTATCCGGCAGATTGACCAGGGTCGAGGTGCTATCGCCTTCTCCCAAGGATAAACCCGAGTCCAAGGCTCAGGCTCTTGTCGACGCGGAAGAACGCCAACGACCAGCGGGGTGGAAGTTATGCGGCAGTCGATCAAGAACCGAGATAGCGCAGCGAAGTGGTTGGGGACCGCAGCCGCCCTGACCGTCTCCCTGACCGGGGGTGGAGCCGCCTTCGCCCAGGAGACAGAGAGCTCATCCGAGCCAATCACGACGGCGACAGCGGTCGCCGCCCCGCCCGCCGCGGCTGCACCGATAGACTATATTGTCCCGGACCTGTCGCCGGCCCGAGGTGCTCCCCGGGCCTGGCCCTCGGCGGGTTTCACACTGCGGCCCAGCGCTGCCATCCTTGGGGACTTTACCGCCTTCTCCCAGGATGACGACAGCGTGGCC
>CAIWHQ010000201.1 GCA_903912465.1 uncultured Alphaproteobacteria bacterium
ACCGCAGCTGTCGGGCTAGGGTCTGTTCCCTTCAGACGAAACCTCTGAGGGGGAAAACAAGCTCTAATTTCAGTATGTTAGATTATGCTTCGATCCGATAACCGGTTCCCGCTTATCAGACCATGATCCAGGGGCGGCGCCAGAAAAGCGCCCCAAAGCAGGTCTTTGCTCCCGCCCAGGGTGGATTGACCTAGAAATTTTGTATGCACATAAAATAGATGGAAATTGAGTTCGATCCGGCGAAGAGCGAGCGGAACCAGCAGGCGCGCGGTTTTGGGTTTGAGCGGGCCTCGGCTTTCGATTTCAGAACGGCGCTGATCTGGATCGACAGGCGCAACGCCTATCCGGAAACCCGCTATGCCGCACTTGGCCTGGTGGACGACCGACTACACGCCCTGGTGTTCACCGAGGCGAAGTCGGGGATCCGTGTCATCAGTTTCCGGAAGGCGAACGCCAGGGAGATCCGACTTTATGCACGTCACAGATAGGGGCTCTCAGCCGGACGCCGAAAACCCGGAATGGACGGAGGAGATGGCCGCGGCCGCAGTTCGGCTTTCGTCCCTCCCCGAAGGGCTGCAACGAAAGCTGAGAGGGCGGCCACGAGCGGCGATCACAAAGCAGAGGACCACACTGAGGCTTTCGCCGGACGTGCTGGAACAGTTCCGCGCCACAGGGCCGGGCTGGCAGACCCGAATTGACGCGGCGCTCAAGGAATGGCTGGCCAGCCGACACCGGGCCTGAACCACCTGGGGGCTTGCCCCAGGGCCCCTTTTGGCGTACTCACCCGCCCCTTCGGAGCCGCCTGGCCGAAAGGCATGCCAGGGCGGTTCATCAATACGACAGAGGACGGAGCCGGAAGGTTTCCGACGTGAAATGCCGAAACTGAAGACAAAGTCGGGGGCGAAGAAGCGCTTCAAGCTCACCGCCACCGGCAAGATCAAGGCCGGGGTTGCGGGCAAGCGCCACCGCCTGATCAGCCACAGCTCCAAGTACATCCGCCAGAACCGGGGCACGAAGGTGATGACCGAGGCCGACGCCAAGATCATCCGCATCTTCCTGCCCTACGGCCTTTGATCGGAGGACCTGAAGCATGGCACGCGTGAAGAGGGGCGTTACCGCCCACGCCCGACACAAGAAGGTTCTCGAGAAGGCCGCCGGTTTCTACGGCCGCCGCAAGAACACCATCCGCGCCGCCAAGGCCGCGGTGGACAAGGCCGGACAGTACGCCTACCGGGACCGCAAGGTCCGCAAGCGCAGCTTCCGCTCGCTCTGGATCCAGCGGATCAACGCCGCGGCCCGGCTCGAGGGCATGACCTACGCCCGATTTATCCACGGCCTTGAACTGGCCGGGGTCCAGATGGACCGCAAGGTGCTGGCGGATATCGCCGGCAACGATCCGGTCGGGTTCAAGGCCATCGCCGACCAGGTTCGCGCCGCACTGGCCTGACGCCCGGAGCCCCTCGGCTTCGTCGCATTCAGAAGCCCCCCGGCGCGTCCGGGGGGCTTTTTGCTGCCGCCACTGGATCCCCTGAAGTCCCATCCGCCAGAACCCCTGCGAGATCGACGCGAATGACCGACATCGCCGAACTGGAAGCCGCCAACACCGCCCGCATTGAGGGCTCCACCGACCTTGCCGCCCTTGAGGAGGCGCGGGTCGCCTTGCTGGGCAAGTCCGGGAACGTGACCCTGCTGGCGCGGACCCTGGGCGGCCTGAGCCTGGAGGATCGCAAGATCCTGGGGCCGCAGATCAACCAGATGCGCGACCGGCTGGCCGCCCGGATCGAGGCCCGGAAGTCGGAGCTTGAGGCCGCGGAGCTGGAGGCGCGCCTGGACGCCGAGCGCGTGGACCTGTCCCTGCCCGCCCCACCCCGTCGCCGGGGCGGCGTGCACCCGACCCTGCAGGTGATGGACGAGATGGTCTCCATCTTCGCCGACATGGGGTTCGGGGTCGCTGAGGGGCCGGACATCGAGACCGACTTCAACAACTTCACCGCCCTGAACTTTCCGCCCAAGCACCCGGCGCGGGAAATGCACGACACCTTCTTCCTGCCCCCGGACGCCAACGGCGAACGCAAGGTCCTGCGCACCCACACCTCGCCCGTCCAGGTTCGGGTCATGAACCGGACGAACGAGAAGCTGCCGTCCTGGATCGCCACCGGCCAGGAGCCGCCCATCCGGATCATCGTGCCCGGGCGCACCTTCCGGCAGGACTCCGACCAGACCCACACCCCGATGTTCCACCAGATCGAGGGTCTGGTGATCGACCGGGGCATCCACATGGGCCACCTGAAGTGGACCCTGGAGACCTTCATCGCCCGGTTCTTCGAGACCGACCGGGTCACCACCCGCTTCCGGCCCCACCACTTCCCCTTCACCGAGCCCTCGGCGGAGATGGACGTGAAGTGCGACCGTTCGGGCGGCGAGGTCCGGATCGGCGAGGGCGAGGACTGGCTGGAAATCCTGGGCTGCGGGATGGTCCATCCCAATGTCCTGCGGAACTGCGGCCTGGACCCGGAGGTCTGGCAGGGCTTCGCCTTCGGCTGCGGCGTCGACCGCCTCGGGGTGCTGAAGTACGGCATGCCCGACCTGCGCGACATGTTCGCCGCCGATGGCCGCTGGCTGGCCCATTACGGGTTCTCGGCCTTTTCTGCGCCCAATTCCGCCTCGGGCCTGAGCTAGGAGGACTGAGATGAAGTTCACACTCTCCTGGCTTGGCGAGCATCTCGACACCTCCGCCTCTGTGGCCGAGGTGGTCGAGGCCATGACCATGGCTGGCCTTGAGGTCGAGCACGTGGAAGACCCCGGCGCGCGCCTGGCCGACTTTTCCGTCGCGCGCATCGTCGAGGCGGTCCAGCATCCCAATGCCGACCGCTTGAGGGTCTGCCAGGTCGACACCCTCGACGGGCGCAAGGAAATCGTCTGCGGGGCGCCCAACGCCCGGGCCGGCCTGACCACCATCTTCGCCCCCCTTGGCGCCTGCATTCCGGCCAATGGCCTGGTGCTGGAGGCGCGGCCGGTTCGCGGCGTGGTCTCCAACGGCATGCTGTGCTCAGCCGCCGAGCTGCAGACCGCCGAGGAGTCGGACGGCATACTGGAGCTGGACGGCGGACTTGCGGTGGGAACGCCCGCCGCCCAGGCCCTCGGGCTGGAAGCGGTGATCGACTTCGAGGTCACCCCCAACCGACCCGACTGGCTCGGCGTGGACGGCATCGCCCGGGACCTGGCGGCCGCGGGTCTTGGCACCCTCAGGACACCGGCCATCACCCCCGTCCCCGGCACCTTCCCCTGCCCGGTCCAGATCCGGCTGGACGACAGCGGCGCCTGCCCCGCCTTTGCCGGACGCCTGATCCGCGGCGTGCGCAACGGTCCGTCTCCGGACTGGCTGCAGCAGAAGCTGAAGTCGATCGGATTGCGGCCCATCAGCGCCCTTGTGGACATCACCAACCTGATCACCTTCGACCGGGCCCGGCCTCTGCACGTCTACGACGCCGCTCACCTGTCCGGGGGCTGGATCGAGGCCCGGCTGGGCCGCGAGGGCGAGACGGTCGAGGCCCTGGACGGCAAGACCTACGCCGCCGGACCCGAGATCTGCGTCATTGGCGACGCCTCGGGCGCCCTGGGCCTGGGCGGGGTGATGGGCGGCGCCTCCACCGGTTGCTCGGAGACCACCACCGACGTCTTCATCGAAAGCGCCTGGTTCGATCCCATCCGGATCGCCCAGGCGGGCCGGACCCTGGGGATCAGTTCGGACGCCCAGTACCGCTTCGCCCGGGGCGTGGACCCGGAGGGCCTGCTTCCCGGCCTGGAACTTGCGACCCGGCTGATCCTGGACATCTGCGGCGGGGAGGCCTCCGAGGCGGTCCTGGCCGGACAGGCGCCCTCGCGGCCGGCGCCCTTCCCCTTCGACCGGAGCTATGTCGAGGCCCTCTCGGGGCTGTCCCTGGACCGTGCGCGCATCGACGCCATCCTTTCGGACCTGGGCTTTACCCTCGAAGGCGAGACCGTCGCGCCGCCCTCCTGGCGACGGGACGTCGAGGGCCGGGCGGACCTCGTCGAGGAAGTGGCGCGGATCGCCGGCTACGACGCCTTGCCTTCCACCCCCCTGCCGCCTGTCGCCCTCCCGCCGGGGGGTGTGTTGACGGTGCGCCAGGGCCGGATGCGGATTGCCCGCCGGGCCCTGGCCGCTGCGGGGTTTGCCGAAGCCGTGACCTGGAGCTTCATGAAACAGGCGACGGCCGAACGGTTCGGCGGCGGCGCCCCGGAACTGGTGCTGTCCA
>CAIWHQ010000202.1 GCA_903912465.1 uncultured Alphaproteobacteria bacterium
CCGGAACCGGGTTCCCACGTAGGAGAAGTGGTAGAGCCAGGCCGGGGCCCCCGAGGCGGCCTGGCGGGCGATCCATCGGGCCGGCGCGCCCATGGCCCGGTCGGTGAAGACGGCCCGGGCCAGGGCTTCGTCGCCCCGGGCGGCCGGGCCGGAATAGACCTCCCGCGCGCCCTCCGGCACGGCGCGGATCATCTCTGGCCGCCAGGGGCCGATCAGGGAGTCCTCGCCGGAGTTCCAGCCGATGATCAGGGGCACGTCGGCGGCCCGTCCGGCGGCGAAGGCCTGGCTGGGGGTCTCCTTCAGCAGGCGGCCGTCCGGGAAGGGGCCGAAGCTTCCGCCAACCCCGCCCACCAGGCTCTCGGCCGGCAGGGCCCGCAGGTCGGCGGCGGAGGCCTTGGCATGTCCCAGGGCCGCCAGGGCCTCTTCCCCGGCTTGGGCCCGGGCGGCCAGGGTCGCGGGCGGGAACCAGCCGCCACCCGACTGGACGATGGCGCGGGCGTAGAGGCCCTTTGTCGAGGGCGTCGCCAGCAGGGCCAGGGTGCTCATGCCGCCGGCGCTCTCCCCGAACACCGTGACCTGTCGGGGGTCGCCCCCGAAGGCTTCGATATTGCGCTTTACCCACTGGAGGGCGGCGATCTGGTCCATCAGGCCGTAGTTGGCCAGGGGCTCGTCCTTCCGGGCGGCGGTGGTCAGGGCGGGATGGGCGAAATAGCCCAGCGGCCCCAGCCGGTAGTTGATCGTCACCACCACGATCCCCTGCCGGGCGAAGGCCGAGCCGTCGTAGATCCAGCCCGCCCCCTCCCGGTGGCTGCCGCCGTGGATCCAGACCATGACCGGCGCCTTGCGGGCCTTCGCCGGGGCAAAGACGTTCAGCTGCAGGCAGTCCTCGCTCATGGGGCCGTTGGCGCCGCCGCCGTTGGGCGTTCCGTCGGCATTCATCTTCTGCACGCAGGAGGGGCCGTTCTTCGTGGCATCCCGCTCGCCGCTCCAGGCGGCGGCCCGGGCCGGCGGGGCCCAGCGCCGATCCCCCGTGGGGGGCGCCGCGTAGGGGATGTTGCGCCAGACGTCCACGCCCTCCTTCGCCTCGCCGGCCAGGGTGCCCGTCTCCACCCGGACCCGGGCGGGCTCGGCGAAAGCCGGGGCGGCGAGGAGGGCGAGGGCGAGGGCGGCGAGGCGGGCGAGGGCCCGAAGCGTTGGGGTCATGGCGTGTTTCCCTGTTGGCCTGGACTTCGCCGGAGGGGCGGGCGGGCGTCAAGGTCCGCAGGTCAGTGAAAGTCCCGGCTGGCCACCAGGCGTCCCGCACCGCCGGCCTTGGGCGTCTCGCCGGGCTCGTCTGTCCTCAGGGCGGCGGCCAGGAAGGACAGGTCAGTGATCCGCTCGGCCACCAGGTGGAGGATGTCCCCGGCGACCTGCACCCGCCCCTCCACCAGGGCCAGGCCCGAGCGCATGACCGCTGGCCGGTGCGCCTCGAAGACGTCCTTCCAGACGACGATGTTGGCCGTCCCGGTCTCGTCCTCCAGGGTCATGAAGACCACCCCCTTGGCCGTGCCCGGCCTCTGGCGCACCAGGACCAGGCCGGCCACGGCGGTGCGGTGCCCGTCCCGAATCCGCTTCAGGTCCGCCGCCGGGCGGGCACCCCGCGCCGCCAGTTCCTCGCGCAGGAAGGCGCAGGGGTGGGCCTTCAGGGACAGGCGCAGGGTGCGGTAGTCCTCGGCGGTCTCCCGGGCGGCGCTCATGAGCGGCAGGTCGACCCCGGGCTCGGGCAGGTCGGCCCCCGCCGCCAGGGGCGCGTCCCGGTCCGCCCGGTCTGCGCCGGCCAGTCCCTTCACCGCCCAGAGGGCCTGGCGGCGGCTCACCCCCAGGCCGGCGAAGGCGTCGGCCTCGGCCAGGAGCTCCATCCCCCGTCCGCTCACCACCCGGGCGAAGTCAGCGATGGTGCAGGCCCCCCGGGCCCGGGCCAGGACCAGCCGCTCGGTGTCCTCCTGGGCCAGGCTCCGCACCTGTCTCAGGCCCAGCCGCATGGCCCGCAGCCGCTGTCCGGACACCGGCTCCAGGGTGCAGTCCCAGTCGCTGGCCAGGACGTCGGCGGGGCGCACCTCCACCCCGTGCTCCCTGGCGTCCCGCACCAGCTGGGCGGGCGGGTAGAAGCCCATGGGCTGGGAGTTGATCAGGGCCGCACAGAAGGCGTCGGGCCAGCGCCACTTCACCCAGGCCGAGGCGTAGACCAGGAGGGCGAAGCTGATGGCGTGGCTCTCGGGGAAGCCGTAGGAGCCGAACCCCTCGATCTGGCGGAAGCAGCGCTCGGCGAAGTCCGGGTCGTAGCCCCGCCCGGTCATGCCCTCCAGGAAGCGGCGGCGATATTCGCTGACGCTCCCCAGGTTGCGGAAGGTGGCCATGGCCCGGCGCAGGCCGTCGGCGTCGTTCTCGCTGAACCGCGCCGCCTCGATGGCCAGGCGCATGGCCTGCTCCTGGAAGAGGGGCACGCCCAGGGTCTTGCCCAGCACCCGGTGCAGCTCGTCCGGCGGGCCGTGCTCCGGCGACGGGGCGGGGAAGTCCACCGGGTCGGTCCCGTCGCGCCGGCGCAGGTAGGGGTGGACCATGTCGCCCTGGATGGGCCCGGGCCGGACGATGGCGACCTCGATCACCAGGTCGTAGAAGCGCCGGGGCTTCAGGCGCGGCAGCATGGACATCTGGGCCCGGCTCTCCACCTGGAAGACGCCTACGGAGTCCGCCCGGCACAGCATGTCGTAGACCTGCGGGACCTCCTGGGGGACCTGGGCGATGTCGGTCAGCCGGGTCCCGTCCGCCCGGGGCGGGATCATCTCGAAGGCCTTGCGCAGGGCGGTCAGCATGCCCAGGGCCAGGACGTCCACCTTCATCAGGCCCAAGGCGTCGATGTCGTCCTTGTCCCACTCGATGAAGGTACGGTCCGGCATGGCGGCGTTGCCGATCGGGACCAGCTCGTCCAGCCGGCCCCGGGTCAGGACATAGCCGCCCACGTGCTGGGACAGGTGGCGGGGAAAGCCCAGAAGCTCGCCAGCCAGAGCGGTGGCCCGGCGGATCTCCGGGGCGTCCGGGTCCAGTCCCGCCTGGCGGATGTAGGGGTCCGGGCTCATGCCGCTCCAGGGTCCCCAGACCGTCCCGGCCAGGGCCGCGGTGACGTCCTCGGTCAGGCCCAGGGCCTTGCCCACCTGGCGGATGGCCATGCGCGGGCGGAAGTGGATCACCGTGGCGGCAATGGCGGCCCGGTCCCGGCCATAGCGGCGGAAGAGGTACTGCATGACCTCCTCCCGGCGCTCGTGCTCGAAGTCGACGTCGATGTCCGGCGGCTCGCCCCGGGCCTCGGAGATGAAGCGCGAGAAGAGGAGGTCCTGGTCCTTCTTCGTCGGGTCGACGGCGGTAATGCCCAGGCAGAAGCAGACCACGGAGTTGGCGGCCGACCCGCGCCCCTGGCAGAGGATGCCCTGGGCCCGCGCCCAGCGGACGATGTCGTGGACGGTCAGGAAGTAGTTGGGAAAGCCCAGCTTCTCGATGAGGTCGAGCTCGTGCTCCAGGGTCCGCCGCTCACGCTCGCCCAGCCCACCCTCGAAGCGCCAGCCCGCCCCCTCCCAGGTCAGGTCGCGCAGGTGCTGGATGGGGGTCTTGCCCGCCGGGACGGGCTCGTCGGGATATTCGTAGCGTAGCTCCGACAGGTCGAAGCTGACGCGGCCGGCGATCTCCAGGCTGCGCTCGACGGCGGCGGGGAAACGGGCGAACAGGCGGGCCATCTCGGCCGGGGGCTTGAGTCGCCGCTCGGCGTTGGCCTCCAGCCTCAGCCCCGCCTCGTGGATCGTGCAGCCCTCGCGGATGCAGGTCAGGACGTCCTGCAGGGCCCGCCGGCGGGCGTCGTGGTAGAGCACCTCGCCCACGGCGACCAGGGGTGCCCCGGCCGCAGCCCCCAGGGCCTCCAGCCGGGCCAGGTCCTGCAGGTCGCGGGGGCCATAGCGGCGCACGCCCCCCAGCCAGATCCATCCCCGCCGGGCCCGGGCCAGGGCCTCCAGCTGCCCGGGGAAGTCCGCCCCTCCGGCCTCTCCCGGCGCGGGGGGCAGGACGATGGCCAGCTGGCCTTCCGCATGGTCCAGGAAGTCGCCGAGGGACAGGTCGCACCCGCCCTTGGGTGCCCGCCGCTTGCCCAGGGTCAGAAGGCGGGTCAGCCGGCTCCAGGCCGCCCGGTCGGAGGGATAGCAGATGAGGTCCGGCGTCCCGTCGGCGAAGACCAGGCGGGCACCCGCCAGCACCTTCAGGGACCCGCCCGCCTTGCGCCCCGCCCCCCAGGCCCGGACCACCCCTGCCAGGCTGTTGCGGTCGGCGATCCCCAGGGCGTCCAGGCCCAGGGCGGCGGCGGTCGCCACCAGCTCCTCGGGGTGTGAGGCGGCGCGTAGGAAGGAGAAGTTGCTGGCCGCTGCCAGCTCGGCGTAGCGGCTCATCCGAACAGGCCGTGCAGCCACCAGCGCACTGGCCGGTCATGGTCGTGCAGGCCCGAGCGGAAGACCCAGAGCCGGGCCCCGTCCTGGTCCTCCACCCGGTAGTAGTCCCGCACCTGGTCGGTCCGCACCGCCTCGATCCCGGTCCGCCACCATTCCGCGCCGATCCGCTCGGGGCCCTCGGCCAGGCGGATGCGATGCACCCGCCCCCGCCAGCGGAACTGCCGGGGCGGCTCGTCCGGGGTCAGGGCGATCACCGCCTCCAGGACCTCGGGACGGGGCAAGAGGCGTAAGGGGCGGGGGCGCCAGGCGGGCCAGCCGCCGGCGGGGCCAGCCTGCGCCTCCAGGGCCGCAGCCCGGCGCACCGAGCGTTCGGGAACATGGCTGGCCAGGGGCCGGCTGCGCCAGACCCGCCGGGCCCCGAGCCGGGCGGTCAGCCGGTCGATGAGGGGCGCCAGGGCCTCGGGTCCCTCGACCGGCTCCAGCAGGCTGGCCAGATCGGACTGGCCTGGCGCCAGGACCTCGGTCTCTGCCGCCTGCAGGCTCACCGCCTCGATCCCGAAGCCGGGGTCCAGGCTCTCCAGCCGGGGCAGGAAGAGGCGGGCGATGCGGTCCGGGTCGCGGGCCGGGCGGGACAGGCCCAGCTCCAGGCCCACAGGGGCGCCGTCCACCCTGTGGAAGTCCAGGCGGAAGCGCCGGGCCCCGCGTCCGGACGCCTCCAGCCGCGCACACAGGCGGAGGGTCGCGTCCCGGCACAGGCGGGCCAGGTCCTCCGGCGCGCTCACCGGCTCGGCCAGGTCCAGTCGCGCGAACCAGGGGGTCGGCGGGCGGCGGAAGGCCAGGGCCTCGGGGGCCCGGCCCAGGGCCTGGTCCAGGCGCAGCAGGACCCTGGCGCCAAAGCGCTTGGCCAGGGGGCCCCGGGGCAGGCCGGCCAGCTGGCCGATCCGCCTCAGACCCAGCCGGGCCAGGCGCTCCACCGCCGCTGGCTCCAGGCGCAGGGCAGCTGTCGGCAGGCCGGCCAGTTCGGGCGCGAGGGGCTGTGCCTCCGTCTTGCCCGGAGCCAGGATTCGGGGACTCGCTTCCGCCGCCGGGCTCCGCGCCAGGGCCCAGGCCGCTCCGGCGGTGTCGGCCACGGCGATCCGGGCGGTCAGGCCGTCCCTCGCCAGGCGCGCGGCCAGGTCGGCAGCCATCTCCGCCTCGCCGCCCCACAGGTGGGAGACGCCGCCGATGTCGAGGAACAGGCCGTCCGGCGGGTCGGGGCCACGGCGGGGGAAAAGCGTACGCACCAGTCGGCCAGGGCCTCCAGGGCCCGGGCGTCGGCCCCGGGTTCGGCCTCGGCCAGGACCAGGTCGGGACGCAGGGCCCGGGCGTCGGTCAGGCCCTGGCCGGGGAAGAGTCCCGCCGCTGCGGCCTGCGGACTGACGGCGGTCAGCACCCTCAGGCCCCGGGAAAGACTGGCCAGGGCGAAGGGCTCAGCCTGCGGCGCTGAAGGCCGCCGGCGCCGCCAGGTCTCGATCGCCCAGTTCGGCGACCAGACGCAGAGGATGCGCGACATCGGCTTCTCCCTCGTCTGCGGTCCCGGCGGCCTCCACCAGCCAGGCCCCGCTCCGTCCGCCCCGGCTGCGGGCCAGGCGCAGGCGCCAGCGGGGTGGTCCCAGGCCCAGTCCAACAAGGCCCAGTCCGCCCAGATTTGGCGCGCTGGCCGCCGGGGCCACCCGCCAGCAGGTCGCCGCCGCCGTGCCCCCCGCTGTCGCCCTGCCACCGCCGAAGGGCCGTCGCAGGATCACCAGCCCCGTGCCGCCGCGGGCCTCGCAGGCCAGTTGCAGCCGCCGCCCGGCGGTCAGGTCCACGGCACCGACCTCGGCCAGCACCACCCCCACGCCGGGAGAGGCCAGGGCGTCCTCGGCGACGCCCAGGGCCTCGGCCTCGTCCCGGGCGCAGACGCCCACCAGCCGCTCCGCCGGCAGGCCCAGGCCCGCCAGTCCGGGGGGGAAGAGGTCGTCCCGGCGCAGGATCCAGACGGCCGAGCGTCCGCGCTGGTCGGGGCGGGCCAGCAGGGCTGCAGCCAGCCGGGCAGCGAAGGCGGCGGGGGCAGCCCCGGTCTCCGCCTCGGCACCCTCGCCGCCGATCTCGTGCCACTGGCCCAGGGAGAGCCCCCCTCCCGGCAGGGCGGAATCCAGGCGCGGATCGCCCAGGGACAGCCGTCCCCGCACGGGTCCCGCCATCCGCTCCAGCCGCCGGATGTCCGTCCGCAGCGCCGCCAGCCTGTTCCGCCTGTCCCCGTCCATGCCCAACCTCGTGTTCGCTTTTTGTTCTAGTTCAGGCGAACAGAGAGTCAATGGACTCCCGGGAGGGCGGGCGGGGCCCATCTTCCCTTCGGCCGGAGGCTGGGATCAACGCCGCCGGTCCGCCACAGGGCGCATTACTCCCCCAAGGGGGATCGCCGTGCGAAGCGCGGTGAGGGGGTCTGCTGAGCCGCCGTTGACCCCCACCGGCCCCGGGCTGCCGCCCCGGGCCACCACCCCCGGATTGGGAGGAATTAAAGCGCCCAATTGCTCCCCCAAGGGGGAGCTCCCGGCGAAGCCGGGTGAGGGGGTCAACGGTAGCGAAGCTGGGGGGCTAGAACCGCAGGATGCGGGCTTCCTTGACGTGGGGCAGGGCGCGGATGCGGCCGACCAGGCCCTCGTCGGGCTCCTGGTCCACGCCGATCAGGCAGATGGCGTCCTCGCCGGCGGCCACCCGGCCCAGGTTGAAGGTGGCGATGTTCACCTGCGCTTCGGACAACAGGGCACCCACCGCGCCGATGAAGCCCGGCTTATCCTGGTTGTTCACGTACAGCATGGTCGGGCTGAAGGGGGCGTCCAGCTCCATGCCCTTGACCTCGACGATGCGCGGGGTCCCGGCCACCACCGTCCCGGCGAAGGAGCGCTTGCCCATGGTCGTGGTCACGGTGATCCGCACCAGGCTCTCGAAGACCGGCGAGTCGTCCTGCTTGGACTCGGTCACCGTCACGCCCCGCTCGCGGGCGGCGGCGGGGGCCGAGACCATGTTGATCTCGGCCAGGACCGGCCGCATCACCCCGGCCAGGGCCGCGGCGGTCAGGGGCCGGGTGTTCAGCTGGGCCACCTCGCCCTCGTAGGCCAGCTCCACCGCCTTGATCTCCACGTCGATCATCTGGCCGGCGAAGGCGCCGAGGCGCTCAGCCAGGGCGACGAAGGGCTTCAGCTTGGGGGCCTCCTCGGCGCTCACCGAGGGGCTGTTGAGGGCGTTGGTCACCGCCCCGGTCAAGAGGTAGTCGCTCATCTGCTCGGCCACCTGCAGGGCGACGTTCTCCTGCGCCTCCAGGGTCGAGGCGCCCAGGTGGGGCGTGGCGATGAAGTTGGGGGCGCCGAACAGGATGTTGGCCGTCGCCGGCTCCTCGACGAAGACGTCGAAGGCCGCCCCGCCCACATGGCCGGAGTCCAGCAGGGCGCGCAGGGCCGCCTCGTCCACCAGGCCGCCGCGGGCGCAGTTGACGATCAGCACGCCCTTCTTGGCCTTGGCCAGGCTCTCGGCCGACAGGATGTTGCGGGTCTTGTCGGTCAGGGGGGTGTGCAGGGTGATGATGTCGGCCCGGGCCAGCAGGTCGTCCAGGTCAACCTTCTCGACCCCGATCTCCACGGCCCGCTCGGCGGACAGGAAGGGGTCATAGGCCACCACCTTCATCTTCAGGCCGTTGGCCCGGTCGGCGACGATGGAGCCGATATTGCCCGCACCGATCAGGCCCAGGGTCTTGGCGTACAGCTCGACGCCCATGAACCGGTTCTTCTCCCACTTGCCGGCCTGGGTGGAGGCGTCGGCGGCGGGGATCTGGCGGGCCAGGGCAAACATCATGGCCACGGCGTGCTCGGCGGTGGTGATGGAGTTCCCGAAGGGGGTATTCATCACCACGATGCCCTTGGAGGTGGCGGCGGGGATGTCGACATTGTCCACCCCGATCCCGGCCCGGCCGATCACCTTCAGCTGGCCGGCGGCGGCGATCACGTCCTTGTCGGCCTTGGTGGCCGAGCGGACGGCCAGGCCGTCGTAGTCGCCGATGATCTTCAGCAGTTCGTCCTTGGACAGGCCGGTCTTGACGTCGGCCTCGACCCCCCTCTGGCGGAAGATGTCGACGGCGGCGGGGGAGAGTTTGTCAGCGATGAGCACGCGGGGCATGGGGGTGTCTTTCTTCACGGGGAAGGGAAGGGGGATCGGAGGTGAGGCGGCGCGCGCGGGCTCAGAGCCCGGCAGCGGCCGTCTCGAAGGCCCAGTCGAGCCAGGGGGTCAGGGCCTCAAGGTCGGCCGTGTCCACCGTGGCGCCGCACCAGATGCGCAGGCCGGGCGGGGCGTCGCGATAGCCTGCGACGTCCAGGGCTGCACCCTCCTTGTCGAGCAGGGAGGCCAGGGTCTTGGCGAAGTCGGCCTGGGCGTCGGCGGACAGGGCCGCCACCCGCGCATCGACCACCTTCAGGCAGACCGAGGTGTTGGACCGGGTCGCCGGGTCGGCGGCCAGGAAGTCCACCCAGGGAGTCCGCGCCACCCAGCCGGCCAGGACCGCCAGGTTGGCGTCGGCCCGGGCCCGCATGGCCGACAGGCCGCCGATCCCCTGGCCCCACTCCAGGGCGTCGATGACGTCCTCGACGCAGAGCATGGAGGGGGTGTTGATGGTGGCGCCCTCGAAGAGATCCAGGGTCACCTTGCCGTTCTTGGTCATGCGGAACAGCTTGGGCATGGGCCAGGCTGGCGTATGGCTCTCCAGCCGGGCGACGGCCCGGGGAGACAGGACCAGCACGCCGTGCGCACCCTCGCCGCCCAGGGCCTTCTGCCAGGAGAAGGTCACCACATCGAGCTTGGCCCAGTCCAGGTCCTGGGCGAAGGCGGCCGAGGTGGCGTCGCAGAGGGTCAGGCCCTCACGGTCCGCCGAGATGAAGCCGGCGTCCGGGACGCGCACCCCCGAGGTGGTGCCGTTCCAGGTGAAGACCAGGTCCGCTGCGGGGTCGACCCGGGACAGGTCGGGCAGTTCGCCATAGGGCGCCTCCAGGACCTCGGCGGGCAGCTTCAGCTGCTTGACCACGTCGGTGACCCAGTCCTTGCCGAAGCTCTCGAAGGCCAGCAGCTGCACCCTGCGCGGCCCCAGCAGGGACCACATGGCCATCTCCACCGCCCCGGTGTCCGAGCCGGGGACAATGCCGATGAGGTGGCTGTCGGGAACCTGAAGCACCTTGCGGGTCAGGTCGATGGCCGCCTGCAGGCGCGCCTTGCCGGGCTTCGACCGGTGCGAGCGGCCGAGGACGGCATCCTTCAGGGCTTCGGGGGTCCATCCGGGGCGCTTGGCGCACGGGCCGGAGGAAAATTCGGGACGAGCCGGGCGCACGGCCGGCCGCGGAATTGTAGTCATTGCGATGTCTCCCATCCTTACAGATGAGCAGCGCCCCGTTGGGGGGGCGTGGCCCGCCGCGCAGAAACGACGCTTTGCGCCCGAAGGCAAGGGGGAAGTGGGCGGGCGGTGCCCCCGGGCGTCAGGGCTCCGCGGGGCGGCGCCGGGAGGTCACGACGCCGATCGTCAGACTCAAAAGGACAACGACCGACGCAATATTACTTGAAATCGCGAATATCTCGTCGAGCGGTATAGCCATTGCGAGATAATAGGCATGAATTGAAAAGTATCCAGCCATGGCGCCCATCATCAGGGCAATCCAGAGGTAATTGTATCGAACCGCGAGTACCAAAAAAGACAGGGCCATAAGACCATCGATTGTCAGCAGGAGATTCCCGATCTCCCAGTATTTCCAGAAATGCCCGGCAACCGCTGTGGCACCCGTTGCTAGGAGGTAGATCAGACAGGCAATCCGTTCCGGGGTCTTGCCCGCAACCAGCGCCACGAGGGGAATCGCGACGTTCAGAGCAATTAGGACGGCTTCCAGCGCGGACATGGAAAGGGGCTCCTCCCGTCCGAGAAGAGCCCCAAATCTCTTAACGCAAAATGATGAAGTCAGGCGACGTGGCGCTCTTCAACGGACAGGAAGCGCTGGAAGTCCTTCTTGCGGTAGATGCCGGCCATGCGATGGCGGATACCGAGGCGGAGGGCGGCTTCCTCGAGGCCCGAGTGCACCAGGCCCATGGCCGTACGCGCCGAGCTGAGTGCCGCGACGGTTTCGGTCAGCTTGACCTGGACGTCATCGGCAAAGGCGACCGGTGCGCCCAGATCCGCGCGCGCCTGCAGCAGGTCGGCGAGCAATTGTGTGGTTTCGATCAGGGCCAGGTCGATCGCCGCTTCCGTAGCGATGAGCTTTTCCTGGGTCCGCTTGGCGATGAATTCTTTGTCCATGACAACCCCTTCCGGAGGCAGAATGGCCTCGTTGTTAAGGTAAATCGGAGGTTAACGTCTGTCCCCCTGATTCATCATTTGTTAACCGTGGCAAATTGACGCAGGTCAAGGAATCTGCATTTTTTCAGTCTGATTCGCATCCAAGCGTCCGTTTTTTCAGGGTTAATTCAGGGAAACGTTAGGACTTCCCGGGCAATCTCGGCGTTCGAATGAACCCGGGATCAGAATGAAGCCTCCCGAACATCGCCCGAAGGCCCTCAGCACGGCGGGCTTTCACGCCCGTATCTCCGCCGCCGCCGTCATCACGGCGCTGAGCGTGCTCGTCCTGGCGTGCGTGGCCTTCATGGGTCAGCAGTGGGTCCAGGTCCAGGCCCAGAACCGCAGCCTCCAGTCCACCCTGGCCGCCGTGTCGGCGGTCACCCTCTCCGATGCCGTCAGCGCCGGGGATACCGCAGCGGTGGACTCGGCGGTGCGCGCCCTTGGCCTCTCGCACAGGCTGGTCTCCGCGGAATTCTTCGATGCCTCCGGTAAAAGCGTGTCCGGCTTCGGGCAGGCGGGCCAGCCGGCACCCAACCGCTCTCAGGTCGTCATCCGCACGCCTGTAGACAGCCGGGGGGTCCACCTCGGTGAACTGGTGACTGTCGGCCGGGGGCTTGGCGTCGCGGAGGTCG
>CAIWHQ010000203.1 GCA_903912465.1 uncultured Alphaproteobacteria bacterium
ATTGGCCACCTCGCGCAGGCCCGCATCGCCCATTTCAAAGACGCCGATCTCATCGGTGGCACCAAAGCGGTTCTTGACCCCCCGCAGGACCCGGAAGGGATACCCGCGCTCGCCCTCGAAGGTCAGCACGGCATCCACCAGGTGTTCGATCACCCGGGGGCCTGCAATCGCGCCCTCCTTTGTCACATGGCCGACGAGGATGATCGCAACGCCCTCGCGCTTGGCCAGGCGGACGAGCTCTGCTGCGGCGGCTCGCACTTGGGTGACGGATCCTGGTGCCGCGTCATGGGCGTCGCTCCAGAGGGTCTGGATGGAGTCGATCACCACGAGGTCGAACTTGGAGCGCTTGAGGCCGTCGAGCACGTTTCTCAGGCTGGTCTCTGCAGCGAGCTGTACGGGGGCGGCACCCAGGCCCATGCGCTGGGCCCGGCTGCGGATCTGGTCCACGGACTCTTCTCCGGAGACATAGGCGCAGGCTGCGCCGCGCATTGCCGCTGCCGAGACCGCCTGCATGAGCAGGGTGGACTTGCCGACACCGGGGTCCCCGCCCACGAGCAGGGCCGATCCCCGGGCCACGCCGCCGCCGCAGACCCGGTCAAATTCCTCTATGCTGGTCTGGATCCGGGGAAGGGCCTGGATCTCGCCGGCCAGTCCCTGGAAGTCGAGCCCCCGTATCCGCGTGGCGCGGCTTGGCGAAAGCGCCCCGGGGGGCTTCAGCCCGCTCTCCTCGACAAGGGTGTTCCAGGTCTCGCAGGCGGGGCACTGCCCGCTCCAGCGGCTTTGGGCTGCGCCGCAGGACTGGCAGACATAGGTCGCGCCGTCTCTGGCCATGGAGGTCTCCTGATTCGCCCGCCAGGGTCAGTCTAGCCCCGCTTGCGTCAGGATCGGACATACCGGCGACGCGCTCGGGCGCTCAGTCGGACGAGGCACTCGTGGGCAACGGTGTCGGTCGCCGTGGCGAGGTCGTCTATGGGCAGGTTGGCACCCATGAGTTCGATCCGGTCGCCGGGTCGGGCGGGGGTGGCGCCGATCTCGATGGCCATGAGGTCCATATTGACGATGCGGACCGGCCGCCGGGCACCGGCGAACCAGGCCGAGGCACGGCCTCCGCCCCGGCGCAGCAGCCCGTCGGCATAGCCGGCCGCCACGACTGCGATCCGGATACGATGTTCGAGCCTCAGGCCGGATCCATACCCAAGCCATTCACCGGCCTCGACGGTCCGCACATAGAGGATGGGGGCGTCCAGGGTCGCCACGGCCTCGATCCGCGGATCGGGCCGCTCGAACGGTCCTCCGCCGAACAGGCTCACGCCAGGGCGGACCATGTCGAAGCGCCAGTCCGGACCCAGGAAGGTGCCCGCCGAGGCCGAGAGGCTTGCGGGCAGGTCGGGAAACAGGCTCCGCGCCTGGCGGAACCGCTGGAGCTGAAGCGTATTGCGGGGGTGTTCCGGCGTTGCCGCCGAGCCCAGGTGGCTCATCAGCAGGATGGGGTTGAGGTCCTTGGCGCCGTCTCGGGAGAGGTCTGACAGGGCGTCGTGCGACAGGCCCTGACGGTTCATGCCGGTGTCCACGTGGAGGCCGACCTCCAGCGGGCCGCCATCCGTCGCCGCGCTTTGGGCTGCGGCGACCTGAACGGGATCCGCGAGCATGGGCGTCAGGCTCGATTTCCGGATGCGGTCCGTGGTGCCCGGGATCAACCCGTCGAGCAGGTAGATCCGGGCAGGACGGGTAGGGCCCAGGCTCCGGCGGAGGACTTCACCTTCGTCCAGCCTCGCGACGAAGTAGGACCGCGCACCCGCACTCCAGAGGGCTTCCGAGGTCCGCTTGACGCCCAGTCCATAGCCGTCCGCCTTGACGACAGGTGCGACCTCCGCGCCCGCCGCGATGCCTCCAAGGGTCCCGAAGTTCCGGGCCAGGGCGGAAAGATTGACGGTCAGGCGGGCGCGATGCGGCATGGCGCCCGGGATACCCAATGCCAGACCTCTCGGCTAGCGGATCTCATACCGGCCCGGATCCCGGGCCAGGTTTCCGAACTTGGTGATTTCTTCCTTGTAGGACAGCCTGACCGTCCCGATCGGACCATGACGCTGCTTGCCGATGATGATCTCGGCCATGCCCGCCACCTTGTCCATGTTCTCTTGCCAGGTGAGGTGCTCCGCCGTTCCCTCCCGTGGCTCAAGGCGGCTGAGGTAATAGCTCTCCCGGTAGATAAACATCACCATGTCGGCGTCCTGCTCGATGGAGCCGGACTCCCGCAGGTCCGCCAGTTGTGGCTTCTTGTCCTCGCGGTTCTCGACCTGTCGGGACAGCTGCGAGAGGGCGATCACCGGAACGTTCAGTTCCTTGGCCAGGGCCTTGAGGCTCTGGGTGATCATCGAGACCTCCTGGACCCGGTTGTCGTTCCGTTTGTCGCCCGAGGTGATCAGCTGGAGATAGTCGACGAAGATCGCATCGAGGCCATGCTGGCGCTTCAGACGCCGGGCCCGGGCGGCCAGCTTGGCGATGGAAAGGCCGCCGGTTGCGTCGATGTGCAGCGGCGCTTCCTGAATCTCGAGCGCCGCCTCGCGGATACGGGCGAACTCCGAGGCGTCGATCTCACCCTTGCGAAGACGGTCGCTGGAGACCCCGGAGACCTCCGCCAGCAGGCGCATGGCCAGCTGCTCTGCTGACATTTCGAGGGAGAAAAAGGCGACGACGCCGCCGGAAACCGTGCGCCTCGTGCCGTCGGGCTGTGGTTCCCAGGCAAAATGCCGCGCCATATGAAAGGCGATATTGGCTGCGAGCGAGGTCTTTCCCATCGAGGGACGCGCCGCCAGGATAATCAGATCGGAGGGATGCAATCCGCCGATTTTCTGGTCGAGGTCGATCAGGCCAGTCGAGACGCCTGCAAGGCCGCCATCGCGCCGGTGCGCCTCGGCCGCCATCTCCAGGGCCCCGCCAAGGGCATCCACGAAGGGGATGAAGCCCTGGGACGTCCCCCCGGTCTCCGCCAGGGTATAGAGGCTCGCCTCCGCCGCCTCGATCTGGTCCATCGCCGACTGCGCGTCCTCGGGGGACTGCGCCCGGACAGTGATTTCCCCGCCGATCCGGATCAGGTCCCGGCGGAGGGCCAGATCGTAGATGGCGCGGGCGTAGTCCGGGGCATTGGCGGCCGGCGGCGCGCGGTCAATGAGGTCGGCGAAGTAGCGGACGCCGCCGAGGGCCTCGAAGGCCGGGTCCCGGCTGAACTGCTCTGCCAGCAGGATGGGCTCGGCCAGCTGGCCCTTTCGGATCTGGGTCTGGACCGCTGCGAAGAGCCGCTGATGGAAGGGCTCGTAGAAGTGCCGGGCCTCAAGGTTGTCGCCCAGGCGCTCGAAGGCCGCATTGTCGTAAAGCAGTGCGCCGAGCAGGGCCTGTTCTGCCTCCACGTTGGCCGGAGGGTGGGGCAGGTCCACGTCGTTGTGGGGAGAGATCAGGTCGAGAGCCGATGCGAGCGCCATCCCTTTAGGAGATCGCCTCGCAGGGGCCGGGGTCAAGACGTCACCCGCCTCGATGCACAGGATTCCGCAGCCTGTGGAAAAGGGTCGCCGGGTCCGGTGAGACCGGACCCGGCGCCTCTGCCTACCAGTTGTAGCTCAGGCGGGCGTAGACATAGCGACCATTGAAGCCAAAGGGCGAGAAGCCGGGGAAGCCGATAGGGCCGTTGGTGTTGACCGTCACCGGGGTCCGGTTCGGATACTCGTCCAGGGCGTTGGTCACGCCCAGGGCCAGGCCGAGGCCGCCCTCGCTGTTCCAGCGGCCTTCGACGTCCAGGAGGACGTGCTCGCCGACCTGGTAGTCAAGGGCGGGGTTGTTGCTCGGTGACAGCACGTCACCGTAACGGGTCAGCTTGCCGGAAACGCCGAAGGCACCCTGTGTCCAGTCCGCGTTCAGGACGTACTTGGAGGCGGGAGTGCCTTCCTCGAAGGTCAGACGGTTGGCGCGGTCGAACAGGGAAGGGGGAACCGGCAGGTTATCGAGGACCGAGGTCTGCGGCACGCCCGTCACACTGGTGTCATTGTAGTTGGCGGCACCGGTGAGATCGAGCTGGCCGAGGTTGTCCAGGTCCCAGCGATAGCGGGCGACGATGTCGATGCCACTGGTCTCGGTGTCCACGCCATTGATGAAGAAGCGGGCGGCACCGAGCTGGGCGTTGGTCCCAGGCGGATTGATCAGGCGGCAGATGGCCTGGGCCGTGGGCGTACCGCTCGGGTTGCACTGGATGTTCTCGGAGAGGACGATGCGGTTGTTGATGTCGATGCGGTAGGCGTCGACGGTGGCCTCGAAGCCTCCGGTCCGGAAGACCAGGCCCAGGGAGTAGTTCACCGAATCCTCCGGCTCCAGCGCCTTGCCGCCCAGCGACTGGGCCACGGCGCTGGTCGCCGGGAAGGTGCCGACTTCCACTGGCGTACTGACCCCATTGACCGACAGGAAGTTTGTCGAGGTCGCAGTGAAGTACTGCTGCTGCAGGGCCGGGGCCCGGAAGCCGGTGGCCACAGTGCCACGAACCGCGATCATCTCGTTGAAGTCGTAGCGGCCCGAGATCTTGCCGGTCGTCTTCGATCCAAAGTCCGAATAGTTCTCGTAGCGGACCGCAATATCGACCCCGAAGGCGTCCGTCACCGGCAGGTCAAGATCGGCGTAAACCGACTGGGAGTTCCGGTCCTTGTCCACTTCGTTGCCGGGCTGGAAGCCAGGGAAGCCCTGGGCACCCGCTGCCTTGCCGGCCACGCCGCCAAACACCCAGGAGGCGCGGTCGCCCTGGGTGATCTGGTAGTGCTCGCGACGGTACTCCGCACCAAGGGCGAGGTTGGCGGGCTTGGCGAGGCCGAAGTCCAGGGGACGACGGCCACCGACCTGGGCGACCAGTTGGTCGTACTGCATCTTGCCGGCATCGAAGTCGGTGGGAGAGCCGACGCCCATGGAGGCGTTGACGGAGTCCCGAACGCCGTAGTGGACCTGATTGGAGCCATAGACCAGGCCAGCATCGATTTCGAAGCCGCCAAGGGTCCCGCGGACGCCGCCAGCGGCGGTATAGTCGTCAATGTCCGTGGTGATGAGGGGCAGGAAGCCGATCGGCCAGACGGCTGGCACGTTGTTGGCGTTGTTGGCCAGCCTCGGGTTGGCGGCGCTGTCAGTCTTGCGCTTCTGGTAACCGCCGAAGCCATAGAGCGACCAGTCCTCGTTGAGCGGCTTGCCGGCGTTGGCATAGACCGTGATCTGGTCGACCTGGGGATCGCCAAAGCGCGAGGTCACCTTCGAGGGCGTGATCCGCGGATCGAGGTCGCCGCGGCTGGTCGGGTTGCGGAACAGGTACTCACCGCTGACCGTCAGGAAGCCATCCGAGCCGAGCTTGAGGCCCTGCCAGCCCGACAGGGCGAAGGTCGGGCCGTCATTCTTGTTGCGGCCTGTGAGGTCCCGGGCGGTACGCACGCGTGTGTCGTAAACCCCATAGGTCATGGAGGCCGAGCCGCCTTCATCCGCCTCGCGGAGGCGCATGTTGATCACGCCGGCGATGGCGTCCGAGCCGTACAGGGCCGAAGCGCCGTCGCGGAGGACTTCAATGCGCTCGACAGCCACCGTCGGAATGGCGTTCAGGTCGACGGCGGCCGAGCCGCGGCCGATCGAGCCGTTGACGTTGACCAGGGCCGAAGCGTGGCGACGCATGCCGTTGATCAGGACCAGGGTCTGGTCCGGGGCGAGGCCGCGCAGGGTGGCCGGGCGCACGCTGTCGGTGCCGTCGGTGATGGCCGGGCGCGGGAAGGTGAGGGAGGGGGCGACAGCCGCCAGTGCGGCGGCCATTTCCGTCGTGCCCTGGCGGGTCAGGGCCTCTGTGGAGATGACGTCGACAGGTGCCAGGGTCTCGAGGCGCGTGCGGCCTTCGGTCCGGGTGCCGGTGACGACGAGTTCCTCGACTTCGCCGGCTGGGGCGGCCGCCTGGGCGGTGCCAGCCAGAAGCGAGACAGCGGACACGGCCGCAAACAGGAAGGCGCGAGAGTTCATGGGTATCTTCCGGGCAAATGACGCGAGGAAATCCCCGCAGTTACGCATTTAGTGTGCGTCTAGCTTTTTATGTGTCACCTAAATGCCACAAAAACCGATGTCGAGGGCTCAGGCCTGAGCGCACAGAAAAGGGCGCGGAGCCTTTTCGGACCCGCGCCCCGTTTGTCTCTGCGAAAGGCAGATCAGCCTTCGTAGTCGCCTTCCTGCTGGCCGGCGCCGCCTGCGAGCAGGTCATGGGCGGTTTCTTCGGCCGCAGCCCGCTCTTCAGCGAACTGGGACTCGATGATGTTCTCGCCCCGGGCCTGGCGCACGGCTTCGTCCTCGGAGCGGGCGATGTTCAGGGTGACGGTCACCGTGACTTCAGCGTGCAGCTTCACCTTCACCTCATGGAGGCCAAGGGTCTTGATGGGCTTGTCCAGCACCACCATCGAGCGCTCGACCTTGCCGCCACCCCCATTGATGATGTCGGAGACGTCCCGGCCGCTGACCGAGCCATAAAGCTGGCCGCTCTCGCCCGCCTGGCGGATGAGGATGTAGGCGGTACCATCCAGGGATTCCCCGGAATTGGACGCTTGTTCCCGGGTGCGCTGGTTTCGGGCTTCGAGTTCAGCGCGCTGGGCCTCGAACACCTTCATGTTCGACGCATTGGCGCGCAGGGCCTTGCCCCGGGGGAGGAGGAAGTTTCGGGCGAAACCGTCCTTGACGGTGACCACATCGCCGAGGGCGCCGCGGCCTTCGACCCGCTCCAGAAGAATAACCTTCATGTTCGGGTCTCCTTACTTCACGACGTAGGGCAGAAGGGCGAGGAAGCGGGCGCGCTTGATGGCGCGGGCCAGTTCACGCTGCTTCTTGGCCGACACGGCGGTGATGCGGGACGGTACGATCTTGCCGCGCTCGGAAATGTAGCGCTGCAGGAGCTTGACGTCCTTGTAATCGATCTTCGGAGCGCCAGCGCCCGAGAACGGGCAGACCTTGCGGCGGCGGAAGAAGGGGCGGCGGGCGGTCGCGGCGGGCGCGGCGGCTGCGGTTTCGTCGGTCATGGGTTCGGCCTCCGGTCTCAGTACGCGTCGTCGCGACGGGGTTCGCGCTCGCGTTCGCGGTCGCGGCGGGCGAGGATCGGGGACAACTCGAGATCGAGTTCCTCGACGCGGATGGTCATGAAGCGCAGCACGTCCTCGTTGAGGGACAACTGCCTCTCCATTTCCTTCACGGCCGGGGCCGGCGAGTCGAGGGCAAGAAGCGAATAGTGACCCTTGCGGTTCTTCTTGATCCGGTAGGTCAGGTTGCGCAGGCCCCAGTACTCGATCTTGGCCACGGCACCGCCGTGTTCCTCGATGATCGCCTTGATCTGGTCGTTCAGGGCTTCAGCCTGCTGCGGCGAGATATCCTGCCGCGAAATGACGACGTGCTCGTAGAGCGCCATGTGTCCTTTATCCCATTTGGAGGGCGGCGAGTCCTTCGGCGGGTAACCGGAGGATACGATGGATCCCGGGCTGGCAGACGGGGCTTTCCCGTCCCTTTGGCGCTCCAACCCGTGACCGCCTTCCGTTGAAGCCGCGGTCCTTAGAGGAAAGCGGGGCCGGGTGCAAGGAAGACGGGAGTCTTCGCCGGTTCCGGCCCCACGCGGACTTCGCCAGTCCTACTTCCGCTTGCCAGCCTTCCAGGCCTTGACGGCGCCGAGGGTCTGTTCGACGTGGTCATTGGGATTGAGGTTGTCGTAGGCGTGGATCACAGAGCCGTCGGGCGCGATCACATAGGACACGCGTCCCGAGAGGCCCGGCATCGAGATTCCGTTCCGGCTCAGGGGGGCGTCGTAGCGCTTGGCGATGGAAGCGCCCGGATCTGCCGCCACCGGGAACTTGCCACCGCAGCTCTCGGTGTCCTTGGAGAACTCGGCGAGCCGCTCGAGCTTGCCTGAGGTGACGCCGATTACGGTCGCCCCGTTGGCCTTGAATTCATCCACCGCCTCGGAGAACAGGTGCGCTTCGACATTACAGCCGGAGGTGTAGGCCGACGGGAAGAAGTACAGGACCACGGGCCCCTTCTTCAGGCTGTCGGACAGCTTGTAGGTGAAGGGATTGCCGGCCAGGTATGCGGGGGCGCTGAAGTCTGGAGCCTTGGCGCCATCAGCCAGTTTTGCGGCGGCGGGGGAGGCGGCAATGGCGATGGCGGCCGCGGCGAGCAGGGCGTTACGAAGCATCGAATTTCCTCCTGGGCGGTCGAAACGACTGCCAAATCGGTTAGGGTTGGGCTACTGCACGGCGGTCGACCGGTAGGTCCGGCCGGCGCGGAAATCACGGTGACCCGGATATAGGATGACCAGCCCGCCATTGCGACCAATTCTCGAACAGATCGATCTCCCCGGGTTCCCCGGGCACTACAGGGGTAAGGTCCGCGAGAACTACGATCTGGCCGATGGCCGGCGGATCCTCATCGCCACGGACCGGCTCTCCGCCTTCGACCGGATCCTTGCGGCCATTCCCTACAAGGGCCAGGTGCTCACCCAGACTGCACGCTACTGGTTCGAGAAGACCGCCGACATCTGCCCGAACCATGTCCTGGAGTATCCGGACCCGAACGTCGTCGTCGGACGCCGCCTGGACATCCTGCCTGTCGAGATCGTCGTGCGCGCCTTCCTTGCCGGAACCACGGGAACCTCCATCCTCACCCTCTACAGCCAGGGGGCCCGGGACATGTACGGCGTGCGGCTTCCGGATGGCCTGCGGCCAAACCAGCGCCTGCCCAATGCGATCCTGACCCCGACCTCCAAGGCCTTCGACGGTGGCCATGACGAGCCCCTGAGCCCGTCAGAGATCCTGGACCAGGGACTCCTCAGCCCCGCTCAGTGGGAGGAGGTGTCCACGCACGCCCTCGCCCTCTTTGAGCGCGGCCAGGCCCTGGCGGCGGAACGCGGTCTCATACTGGCGGACACAAAGTACGAGTTTGGCCTCGACCCGGACGGACGGATCCTTCTCGCCGACGAGATCCATACCCCGGACTCGAGCCGATACTGGATGTCCGACAGCTATGAGCAGCGCTTCGAGGCCGGGCATAGGCCTGACAGCTTCGACAAGGACTTCGTCCGCAGTTGGGTGTCCGGGCGCTGTGATCCCTATGTCGACCCGATCCCGGCCATTCCTCCCGAGATGATCGAGCAGACCTCCGATGTCTATGTCGACGCCTTCCAGCGAATTACCGGCCAGGCCTTCGACCCGCCGCCGTCCGGCGAGGACATCGCCGCGCGTATCCGGCGCAACCTCGCCGCATACGCGTCCTGATCCCCTTCCGACCCACCTGATTTTCTGCCGGATATTTCCCGATGACCGAACAGCCCTTCTTCCTGCGTGACGGTGAAGCCTTCCTGCCTCAGGTCTCCGGACGGGGACCTTGGAACCCGGAATCTCTGCATGGACGGGTGGTCGTCGGCCTGATGGGACACGCCCTGGAAACCGCTTTCGGGTCCGAGGACTTCATTCCCGCCCGCCTGACCGTTGATATGTACCGCCTGCCAAACTTCGACCCCATCGAGGTCAGGACCACACTGGTTCGCGAAGGTGGGCGCATCCGGATGGCCGAAGCCGAACTGTTGTCGGGTGGCAAGAGTTCAGCGAAGGCCTCCTGCCAGTTTCTCCGGCGGACGGAGAATCCACCCGGCAAGACCTGGAGTCCGCGGGACTGGGACGCACCCCACCCCGACTCCATCCCCGATCCCGACCCGTCGACGGCTCCAATGGGGCGCATGTGGGCCGTGAAGCCGATCAAGGGCGGGTTTGGTGCCGAGGGCGACCGGCAGGTCTGGATGCGGGAGGTTCGCGAGCTTGTGGGCGGCGTCGCCCTGACCCCCTTCCAGCGCGTGGCCGTCGCCGCAGACTTTGCCAGTCCCTTCGCCCACGCCTCGTCTGACCAGGGCCTCGGCTACATCAACACGGATGTCACGGTGTACCTGCACCGGCTGCCGGCGTCGGAATGGATCGGCTTCCAGTCGGCTAACCATCAGGCCACCGACGGCGTTGCGGTGGGCGAATGCTGGCTCCATGATCCCGAGGGATCAATCGGTTTCGCCAGTTGCGCGGCCCTGGCCCAGAGGCGCGCGCCCCGCTGACCGCCCTCAGAACCCCTTGAGATCCGGATCCAGGACCTGTCCGGCATCGAGGGGGACCCCGAAGGTGTTCAGGATCATTGAGACCTGGGTGTATTGGCCGACCGTGTAGACGAGGTCCATGCGCTGCTTCTCGGTGAAGTGTGCCGAAAGCGCCGCCCAGGTGTCGTCGGTGATGAACTTGTCAGTGTGCAGCTCATCGGTGGCCCGCAGCAGGAGGCGGTCGTCCTCCGACCAGTCTGCGGCCTCCGCGCCCTGCTTGATACGGGCGATCTCCGGGGCGGTGAGGCCGTCCCGCAGTCCGATCTCGACATGCTGGGTCCATTCGTACCCCGACTTGCAGAGGTAGCCGACCCTCAGGATCACAAGCTCGCGCTGCCGGGGCGGAAGGTCATTCCGCCGTGACAGGATGTAGTTGCCCCAGGCGAGGAACCCACGCGCCGCCTTGGGCGTCCGGGCCAGGGTCCGGAAGATGTTGAGTACCCGGCCGGTCGCGGCCATGGGCGCGGTGAGCTCCCTCTGGTCGGCATCCATCTCGGTATCAGCCAGGGGGGCGATGCGGGGGGCGGAAAGTCTCATCGGGCCAACTCCGGGTCAGGCGCGCAGGACGAACGGGATCATCTGGGCCAGGAGCAGGAGCCCCAGCGCAACCAGCAGGAGTCGTCCCAGCAGCCGGTTTCGGCGGATACGGGCCGCCTCGATGTCGGGATCAGGCGTAGAGGGATCAGTCATTCTTGTTATTATCTCGTAGGTTCAACCAGGATTTTCACGTGCGTCTCGGGGTCACCAAGGGTGACGAAAGCGTCGGCAACACCTTCCAGGCCCACCTTCCCGGTCACCACGCTGGACACATCAATGATCCCTTCCGAGATCTGCCTCAGGGTGTGGGCGAACTCGTCCGGCGTGTAGCCGAACACGAAGGTCAGTTCCATTTCCTTGGTGATGGCGATGGCCGGCTCGATCTTGTCGGATTCCATGCACACCCCGGCCACGACGATCTGGCCTCCGGCCGGTGCCGCCTCGATCAGGGTCTGCAGTATGCCCGGGGCACCGACACATTCGAACACCACCGGGCGACCGAAGGACTTGCCCATCATCCGCGCCATGGACTGGGCCGCGCGCTGCACCGGGACACCGTAGCTGTCCCACCGGGCGTGAGGGCTTTCCAGAGAGGGATCGATCACCAGGTCGGCACCAAGCCGTTCCGCCGCCGCCCTGCGGCGGGGCGAATAGTCGGTGGCGATCACCGGTCCGTATCCACGCGCCTTCAGGGCCGCGATGACCGCAAGGCCCACCGGGCCGCAGCCCACCACCATGCAGACCGAATCGCGGTCGAGGCGGGCCTTGGCGACCGCGTGCTCGCCGACCGCAAAGGGCTCAGTCAGGGCCGCCTGGTCGGTGGGGAGGCCGTTTGGCACCTCCAGCACCATGGCCTCGGTCAGCAGCATGCGCTCCGCAAACCCGCCCGGGAGGCGATTTGAAAAGCCCAGGGACTCCATGCCGGTCTCTGTCAGGGTGACGGGGACCGAGACCACCCGGGCACCAGCCCGGATCGCCCGGCTTGAGCCCGGGCCGTGATCCAGAACCTCGGCGCAGAACTCGTGACCGAAGACCGTGTCCGCCGTCGGGTCGAAGCCGCTCCCGAAACCGCCGTTCCCTCGGGTCGCGGTCTCGATCATGTGCTCCATGTGGTGCAGGGCGTGGAGGTCCGATCCACAGATGCCGCAGGCGAGGGTGCGGACCAGTAACTGGCCGGGTCCGGGGGTCAGGTCCGGGATTTCGTCGCAGACGAGCTGCTTGTTGCGGCGGATGACGGCGCGCATGGCTCCCTCCCAGGGGCTATGGATTTCCGGGCCATAATGACGACGCGGGGCAGCCATGGCCAGAGCCACTGCCCCTCGGCTTGCCGGGGGGCAGCTTATCCCCTAACCCTCGCCCGTCGCCAGCATTGGGGAGGAGCGCCGGTCATGAGTCTTGCCTTTCTGTTTCCGGGCCAGGGCAGCCAGGCCGTCGGCATGGGCACCGACCTGGCCGTTGCCTTTGCTTCGGCCCGCGAGGTCTTCGAGGAGGTCGACGAGGCCCTTGGCCAGAAGCTCTCCACCCTGATGCGGGAGGGTCCCGAGGACCAGCTCACCCTGACGGAAAACGCTCAGCCCGCCCTCATGGCTGTCAGTCTTGCCGTGATGCGGACGCTGGAGCGGGAATTCGGGATCGGCATTGACCGCGCCGCCTTCGTGGCCGGCCACTCCCTTGGCGAGTACTCGGCCCTCTGCGCGGCGGGTGCCCTGTCCCTCTCCGACACTGCGCGTCTCCTGAAGCTCCGCGGCCAGGCCATGCAAAGGGCGGTCCCGGTGGGCGAGGGCGCCATGGCGTCCCTCATCGGTCCCAAGAGCGACCTGGCCCTCGCCGAGGCCGCCGCCGCCGCCGGTTCGGCGGTCGGCGTGTGCGTCGTCGCAAACGACAACAATGCCGGAAACGTCGTGATTTCCGGCGCGAAGGCCGCCGTGGACCTGGCCATCGAGAAGGCCAAGGAGCTGGGTGCCCGCGCCATTCCGCTCAATGTCTCGGCGCCTTTCCACTGCCCGCTGATGCAGCCGGCTGCAGATGAGATGGCCGCCGCCCTGGCCGCCGCCTCCATCCAGGCCCCGCGGGCTCCGCTGGTGGCGAATGTTACCGCCCGGCCGACCCTCGACCCCGAAGTCATCCGCAGGCTCCTGGTCGATCAGGTCACGGGGCGCGTGCGCTGGCGCGAAAGCCTGATCTGGCTGGCGGGTGAGGGCGGGGTGGCCCGCTTCGCCGAGGCCGGTGCCGGCAAGGTCCTGACCGGCATGGCCAAGCGTATCGCCCCTGACGCCGAGGCCGCGGCCCTCAACACCCCGGCCGATCTCGAAGCCTTCGCCGCCAGCCTCTGAGGAGATCCTGCATGTTCGACCTGACCGGCAAGACCGCCCTTGTCACCGGAGCCACCGGCGGCATTGGCGCCGAGATCGCCCGGGCCCTTCACGGCGCTGGCGCCCATGTCGTGCTGTCCGGAACCCGCGAGGCTGTCCTTGCGGACCTGGCGGCAGAGCTCGGCGGACGGACCAGCATTGTCCCGGCCAACCTGTCCGACTCCGCTGCAGTAGATGGCCTGATCGGCCTGGCCGAGGCCGCTGCGGGACAGGTCGATATCCTGGTGGCGAATGCCGGCATCACCCGCGACGGGCTACTCCTGCGGATGAAGGATGACGACTGGGAACAGGTCCTGAAGGTCAACCTCGAGAGCTATTTCCGCCTGTCCCGGGCCGCCCTTCGGGGAATGATGAAGCGGCGATTCGGCCGGATCATCGGAATCACCTCGGTGGTCGGCGTGATGGGCAATCCAGGTCAGGCCAACTATGCGGCCTCCAAGGCAGGCATGATCGGATTTTCCAAGTCGCTGGCGCAGGAGGTGGCGACCCGCGGCGTGACCGTGAACTGTGTCGCGCCTGGCTTTATCGAGAGCCCGATGACTGACGCCCTCAACGAGGCTCAGAAGGCTCAGATCCTCACCACCATCCCTACGGGCCGGCTCGGCTCCGGCGGCGATGTGGCCGCCGCCTGCGTCTATCTCGCCAGTGACGAGGCCGGATATATGACCGGGCAAACCCTTCATGTGAACGGCGGCATGGCCATGATCTGACCCGCTGGCCTGATCGGGGGGAGCATGCTACCAAACCTCCGAACGGTGAGGCCGAGGGTCTCGAATCTGCGTCCGGGATTGGTTGACATCACGTCGCTGGTCGCGGAATGAACAACTGAACAACAGGGACCCTAACGTATGTCCGACATCCTTGAACGTGTCCGTAAGATCGTCATCGAGCACCTCGACGCCGACCCCGAGAAGGTGACCGAGAAGGCCAGCTTCATCGACGATCTGGGCGCCGACAGCCTCGATAACGTCGAGCTGGTCATGGCCTTCGAAGAAGAATTTGACATCGAGATTCCGGACGACGCCGCAGAGCACATCCAGACGGTGGGCGATGCGGTGAAGTTCATCGGAGAACGTCTGGGCGGCTGAGGCCTCCAGGACGTCGAAGATCTGACCGCCGCGTCCCTTCGCTGTGACGCGGCGGTTTGCATTTGCGGAGGGCTCCATGCGACGCGTCGTGATTACCGGAATTGGTCTTCTGACCCCTTTGGGGCAGGGAAGAGAGATCACCTGGAAGGCGATCCTCGCCGGCAAGTCAGGCGCTGGGCGGATCACGACCTTCGATCCTGAAGGGTACGCCTGTCAGGTGGCCTGCGAGATTCCGCGCGTGGACGGCCGCGGCGGCGGCGGTCCCGATGTGGAAGGCGCTTTCGATCCGGATGCGACCCTGGCGCCCAAGGACCAGCGTCGGGTCGACGACTTCATTCTCTACGCTATCGCTGCGGCCGACGAAGCCGTTGCGGACTCCGGCTGGAAGCCCCAGACCGAAGAGGATTTCGAGCGCACGGGCGTGATCATCGGCTCGGGTATCGGCGGCCTGGCCACAATTGCCGAAACCGCCATTGAACTTCACGAGAAGGGCCCGCGCCGGGTCAGCCCCTTCTTCATCCCTTCGGCCCTGATCAACCTCGCCTCGGGCCAGGTCTCGATCCGCCACGGCTTCAAGGGCCCGAATCACTCGGTGGTGACGGCCTGCGCCACCGGTGCTCACGCCATCGGCGACGCCGCCCGAATGATCCGTTACGGCGATGCGGACGTGATGGTCGCCGGCGGCGCCGAGGCTTCGATCTGCCCGATCGGTGTCGCCGGTTTCATTGCCTGCCGGGCCATGTCGACCGGCTTCAATGATGCGCCTGAGAAGGCCAGCCGACCCTATGACAAGGACCGTGACGGCTTCGTCATGGGCGAGGGCGCTGGCGTCCTGGTCGTGGAGGAGTACGAGCACGCCCGCGCCCGCGGCGCGAAGATCTACGCCGAGGTCGCCGGCTACGGAATGGCTGGAGACGCCTACCACATCACAGCCCCGGCCGAGGACGGCGACGGAGGCTTCCGAGCCATGCGCACGGCGGTTCGCGACGCGGGTATAGATCCCTCCGAGATCGACTACATCAACGCCCATGGAACCTCGACGCCCCTGGGCGACGAGATCGAACTCGGCGCTGTGACCCGTCTCCTCGGAGACGCCGCGGCCCGCGCCACCATGAGTTCGACCAAGTCGGCCACTGGCCACCTCCTGGGCGCGGCCGGGGCCATCGAGGCCGCCTTCACCTGCCTTGCCATCCGTGACCAGGTCGCGCCGCCGACCCTCAACCTCGACAATCCCTCGGTGGATACCCTGGTGGACCTCGTCCCCCACAAGGCCAAGCCGATGAAGATTGATGTCGCTCTGTCCAACAGCTTTGGGTTTGGCGGAACCAACGCGTCGCTCGTCCTCAAGAAGGTTCCGTGAAACGAGGGCTGCCCCCGGCGCACTGGCGGGGTGTCGCCGGGGTCGGGCTCCTCCTGGCCGGCCTGCTCCTCGCGGCCTACCTGAACCTGGGCCCCGGGCCCACGGCCCGTACAGGCACCTCTACCCTGGTCCTCCTGCCAAGGGGGGCGGGTGTTTCCGAGGTGTCGCGGGTACTGAAATCTTCCGGAGTCATCCGGTCAGAGCTTCTCTTCCAGGTCCTGGCGCGCGCGACGGGTGCAGGGCGGTCCCTGAAGGCGGGGGAATACGACATCCCTAGCCGGACCTCTGTCCTTTCGATCCTTTCAGACCTCCAGGCCGGACGGACCCTCCACCGCAGCGTCACCCTGCCCGAGGGGCGGACGTCGGCCATGATCGTTCGGCAGCTGCAGAATACGGAATGGCTGTCCGGGGACGTAGACGTTCCTGAAGAGGGCGTCCTGCTTCCGGAGACCTACCGTGCAGACCGGGGTGACAGTCGCCAGTCCCTGCTCGACCGGATGCGTTCTGATCAGCAGGCCCTCCTCGACCGCCTGTGGGCGTCGCGCCAGCCGGGCCTGCCCTTCAGTTCGCCTCGTGAGGCGGTGATCCTGGCTTCCATCGTCGAGAAGGAGACCGGACAGGCGGACGAGCGCAGGCGGGTCGCCGGGGTCTTCATCAACCGGCTCCGGATGGGTATGCGCCTGCAGAGCGATCCCACCGTGATCTACGCCATCAGCCGGGGCGAGCCTCTTGGCCGCGGCCTGAGGGCTTCGGAACTCCTGAGCCGGAGCCCCTGGAACACCTATGCCTATTCCGGCCTGCCACCGACGCCCATCGCCAATCCAGGCAAGGCCTCCCTGGAGGCCGTCCTGGACCCCATCAAGACGCAAGAGCTCTTCTTCGTGGCCGATGGCAGGGGAGGGCATGTCTTCGCCCGCACCCTTTCCGAGCACAATGCAAACGTCGCGCGCTGGCGCGAGATCGAGCGCGCAAGGGCGGGAGCCGGCTGATGGTGGCGCTCAGTGGAATGACCGGCTTCGGCCGCACAGAGGGCGCGTCTGGCAGCTGGTCCTGGGCTGTGGAGGCCCGGTCCGTCAACGGGCGGGGCCTGGATGTCAGGTTTCGTGGCCCCCCGGGCTTTGACGCCCTCGAGCGTTTGACCCGGGAAGCGGCCCAGGCCCGTTTCCAGAGGGGACAGGTCTCCGTCACGGTGACGGCCCGCCGGACTGAGGCCGGTGCCCCTGTGCGGGTCAATGTCGATCTGGCCCGGCGCCTGCTCGAGGCCGGTGAGCCCTGGATCGCCGAGGGGCGGGTGTTGCGACCCTCCCTGGACGGCCTCCTTGGCCTTCGCGGCGTGCTTGAGGGCGAGCCGGCGGAGGAGGATCCCCTGGCCCTCCAGGAAGTCGGGGCGCAGTTGGGCGAGGCGGTGGCGTTTGCCCTCGACGCCCTGGCCTCCGCCCGCCGGGAAGAGGGGCTTCAGTTGTCGGGCGTTCTCGCGGGGCATCTCGATGCCGTGGAGACCCTGGTCCGCCGGGCGTCGGACCTTGCCGGAGCCCAGGTCGAGTTTATCCGGACGCGGTTTGCGCGTCGGCTCTCCGAAATGGCTGGGGAGGGCCCCGACATTGCCGAGCGGGCCTTCCTCGAGGCGTCCACCCTGGCAGTCAAGGCAGACGTCCGGGAGGAACTCGACAGGCTGGAAGGTCATGTGGCGAGCGCAAGGACACTGCTCACCGACGGCCTGGGTGTCGGTCGCAGGCTGGATTTCCTGACCCAGGAATTCATGAGGGAAGCCAACACCTTGTGTTCGAAAGCTGCCGTACCGGAACTGACCCGGGTGGGCCTGGATCTCAAGGCGGTGATCGATCAGTTTCGAGAGCAGGTCCAGAATGTCGAGTGAGACCGGAATAGGGGGGACATCCATGACTTCGGCCGCATCCGCCCGGCCCTGGGAGGTTCAGAGACGCGGTCTCCTGCTGTTGATCTCCAGCCCGTCGGGCGCAGGCAAGACCTCCCTGTCCCGCCGTCTGGTGTCGGACCATGAGGACCTGGTCCTGTCGATCTCCGCCACCACCCGGGCGCCTCGTCCGGGCGAGGCGGAGGGGCGCGAGTACTATTTTGTCTCCCCGGAGCGGTTCGACGAGATGGTGGCGGGCGGCCAGTTGCTGGAATGGGCCCACGTCCATGACCACCGCTATGGCACCCCCCGGGCGCCCGTGGAGGCCGCCCTGGCAGCGGGGCACGACGTCTTGTTCGACATCGACTGGCAGGGCGCGGCCCAGGTTCGCCAGGTCCTGCCTGACGATAGTGTCAGCGTCTTCGTCCTGCCGCCCTCCTGGGCAGACCTCGCCCGCCGGCTCCATGCCCGGGCTCAGGACGCCGAGTCGGTGATCCAGCGTCGCCTGGAACGTGGGCGTGAAGAAATCACCCACTGGGCCGACTACGACTACGTCATCGTGAACAAGAACTTCGACCGGGCCTTTGCAGACCTTGGCCACATTTACAGGGCCGAGCGCATGAAGCCGTCGCGGAATCCCTGGCTGCCGGACTTCGTCCGGGGGCTGGGTTCAGAATCCCCCTGACCCCCGAGCGTCACATGAAGACCCGCAAGCTTGGCCCGTTCGAGGTCTCGGAAATCGGACTGGGCTGCATGAGCCTGTCCCACGCCTATGGCCCGCCGCCGCCCCGGGCCCAGGCCGAAGCTGTCCTTCTGGGCGCCCTCGACGCTGGGTGCACCTTCTTCGACACCGCTGCGGTCTACGGGCTCGGTCACAATGAGCGCCTGGTCGGGGAGGTCCTTGGGCCGCACCGGGACCGCTTTGTCCTGGCGTCGAAGTGCGGCCTCTCCAGGGGCGAGCAGCGGGAGTTGAACGGGCGTCCGGAGGTCCTGAAGGCGACCTGCGAGGAAAGCCTTCAGCGCCTGGGCGTCGACGTGATCGACCTCTATTACCTGCATCGCTGGGACCGGCGGGTCCCAATCGAGGAGAGCGTCGGTGCCCTGTCCGAGCTCGTGGCGCAGGGCAAGATCCGTTCGATTGGCCTGTCAGAGATCTCCGCAGACACCCTCCGTCGCGCCCATGCGGTGCACCCCATTGCTGCCCTTCAGACTGAGTACTCGCCCTGGACGCGCAATCCCGAGATTGCCGTCCTCGACGTCTGTCGGGAACTCGGCGTTGCCTTCGTGGCCTTCAGCCCCGTGGGGCGGGGATTCCTCGCGGGGGGCGTCCGCGAGCTCTCGGGCCTGGATGCGGGTGATTTCCGGGTCGGCATGCCGCGCTTCCAGGGCGAGGCCTTCCTCAGGAACCTCGACCTTTTGGGCCGGTTCGAGGCGATCGCGCGCGAGGCGGGTTGCACGCCGGCACAGCTCTGCCTGGCCTGGCTGTTGCAGAAGGACCGGACACTGATCCCGATCCCGGGTACGACCAGCCCGGATCACATGCGCGAGGACATGGCGGCCTCGGGTGTCAGCCTGTCGGACGGTGTCATGGCGCAGGTCGAGGCGACGGTGAATGCGTCTACGGTTGCGGGCCCCCGGTATGCGCCGGCCATGCAGGCGAGCGTCGATACCGAGCGGCTTCCCGGAGAGGCTATGGACTGAGGCACCTCACCCGCAAAGAAGAAGGGCCGCCCCGGGGGACGGCCCTTCCGAATGCAGTCTGGAACGGCTGGAGACCAGCCGGTGCAGCCTGACTTACTTCTTTTCAGCCATGGCGGCGCCAGCGGCTTCCTTGGCGGCACCAGCGACTTCATTGGCGGCGCCAGCGGCGGCGGCCGGAGCAGCAGCAGCGGCAGCGGCAGCGCCTTCGGCCATGGCACCAGCGGCGGCCGGAGCCGCGGCGGCAGCGTCAGCGGCCGTGGCGGCGGCGTCGGTCGCCAGGTTGGCGGCGTCGGTCGCAACAGCGGCGGCGTCGGTCGCGGTGGCGGCGGCGGCGTCAGCGGCAGCGGCCGGAGCTTCGGCGGGCTTGCTGCAGGCGGCGAGCGACGCCACGGCGGCCATGGCGGCCACAGTCAGGGCAATCTTCTTCATTGGAACTCTCCCGAGATGTCCGAGCGGACGCCCGGCACCACGATGGCGTCGGAATCACCCCAGGGACCGGGAGACCCTAAGCCCGCCATTCTCTCTGATCAAGCTTTCGTGAGCAGGGCATCTGCGAGAGCCAGAAAGCCGGGAAGGGAAAGAGTTTCCGGCCGTGAGGACGGATCCACCCCCGCCGCCCTGCAAAGGTCCTCACCGCCGAGGGACTTTAGCCCCGAACGCAGCATCTTTCGCCTCTGACCGAAGGCCGCGGCGGTGACGACCTGAAGCGCATCCAGGCGCTCGCCGCCGATGCCGTCGTCCCGCGGAGCCAGGTGAACGACGGCAGACGCGACCTTAGGGGGTGGGGTAAAGGCGCGTGCGGGGACCTCCAGCACGATCCGTCGGTCGGTAACGGCCGCTGCGAGGACGGACAGCCGGCCATAGGCGTCCGCTCCCGGGTCTGCGACGATCCGGTCGGCGACCTCCTTCTGGAACATCAGGGTCAGGGAGACGGGCCGGAAGGGTCCGGTCAGCCACTTGATGAGCAGGGCGGTCCCGACATTGTAGGGAAGGTTTGAGACCACGCGGGCGGGAGGGCTTCCGGCAAGCTGGCTCTCGTCCACCCGAAGGGCGTCGGCCAGGATCACTTCGAGCTGACCCGGAAAGGCGGCACTGAGGTCCTCGAGCAGGGGCGCAAACCGGGCATCGCGTTCGATGGCGACAACCCGGGCCCCGGTCTCCAGAAGAGCCTGTGTCAGCCCCCCGGGTCCCGGTCCCACCTCGATGACAAGAGAGCCGGGCCCGCATCCCGACAGCCGGGCGATCTTCCGGGTGACGTTCAGGTCCAGGAGGAAGTGTTGGCCCAGCCCCTTGTTGGCCTGGAGCCCGTGGGCGGCGAGCCGGTCGGAGAGGCGCTCGGAAAGGGTCACGCGGCGCGCCGGTCCGCGATAGCGGCGGCGGCCTTCAGGGCGGCGATGAAGCTATCCGGGCGCGCCAGGCCCTTGCCGGCTATGTCGAAAGCGGTTCCGTGGTCGGGCGAGGTCCTGACGATGGGCAGGCCCAGGGTGATGTTCACCCCACCCCAGAAGTCGAGCATCTTCACCGGGATCAGGGCCTGATCATGATACATGCAGACGATCGCGTCGAAGCGCTCCCGCATCCCTGCAGCGAACAGGCTGTCGGCGGGCAGGGGCCCCGTGACGTCCATGCCCTCCGCCCGGAGGGCTTCCACGGCGGGGCGTATCAGGTCGATCTCCTCCCGCCCGATTTCCCCTGACTCGCCGGCATGGGGGTTCAGCCCTGCAACGGCGAGACGGGGGTGGGCGCAGCCAAAGTCCCGCGCCAGGGCCTGCCCAGTGACGCGGATCGTCCGCAGGAGACCCTCGAAGGTCAGGGCCGCCGCGACACCGGAGATCGGCAGGTGGATGGTCGCCAGGGTGACGCGAAGATCGGCCGCCACAAGCATCATGACCGGCCCCCTCTCGCCGGCGAAGGGCGCGCCAGCTGTCAGCTGACCGAGGAACTCGGTATGCCCGGGATGTCGGAACCCGGCGGCCTTCAGGACGGCCTTTGATATGGGGGCCGTGACCAGGGCAGCGGCTTCCCCGGACAGGCAGGCCTCGGTTGCCTCGGAGATCCAGTGGGTCACGGCCTCCGCGCACCCGGAATCGGGATGACCCGGACGGACGGGACCCGCAAGTGGGGTCCCCAGGACGGGGATCGCCTCTCGGAAGACGCCAGCGGCCCCCTCCAGCCTGTCCAGAATGACGACCGGCGCTCCAGCGGCCCTGAGTACCGTGGGGTCCCCGAAGACGGCGAAGGGACGATCACCTTGGCTACGGCGCCGCCAGGCCTCTGCAATGATCTCCGGGCCAATGCCCGCGGGATCGCCCAGGGTGACGGCGAGGGGCGTGGCCGGCATGCCGGCGCGCCTAGCGGGTTTCGATGGTGGCGGCGGTGCGCAGGTCGCGCATGTAGCGCCGGGCGATCATCGACAGCTGCTGGCTGTAAAGCCGACCTTCGGTCTGCTGGCGCGAGGCGTCGCCATCGCCGGAGGCTCCGCGCCCGCAGACCGTCAGGATGTGAAGTCCCACATTGGTCCGGATGGGCCCCGAGGTCTGGCCCGGTGACAGCCCCTCAACGGCGGCCCGGAAGGCGGGGGAGAGGTCCTTGAGTTCGGCATCGCCCAGGTCAGCTGCAACGACGCCGGCGACCTTTCCAGCCTCGGCCTCGACCGACTCGCAGCCCCTCAGCCGGGAGCGCACATCGTTGAGCTTGGCAGTCGCTGCACGAACGTCAGGTTCGGGAGCCCCCTGGGGCAGGGGTATCGCCGCCTGCTTGAGGGACACCGTGGCCGCCGAGGTTCCGGCCCTTCGGTCACGAAGGAAGAGGATGTAGACCCCGTCCCGGACCGGAATGGGCCTGGAGAGTTGACCTGGACGCATCTGCTCGAGGGCGGCGTCGACCTCAGGAGGCATCTCGCCGGACGCGATCCAGCCCACATCCCCGCCCGTAGCGGCCGAGGGCGATGCGGAGAACTGGCGTGCGACGGCCGGGAAGGGCGCGCCCTGTTGGATCTGGGAGACCAGCTGGGTGGCACCGTTCATGGCCACATCCATGCCACCCACCCGCCCGGCGTCGATGAAGACCTCGGCGATCTGGTACTGGGGACGCGAGGCCGAGGCCGATATCCGCTCCATCTCCGCCTTGATCTGGTCGTCACCTATCCGCAGCCGCGAGCCGTATCGGCCGCGCACCCAGCGCTGCCAGCCCGACTGGGCCCTCACCTGTTCACGCAGGGTGTCGATGCCGATCCCCTGGGCCGCGAGAGAATTGGTAAATTGCTTGAGGTTGGCGTTGTTATCCTTGGCCATTTCGGTGAGCTGTTCATCCACTTCCTCATCGGTCGGGATGATGGTGATCTTCTGCTCTTTCTCGACCCGGCGAAGTTCCTGAATCTGCAAACGCTCATCGACGAGGCCGCTCAGGGCCTCCCGTTGGAACTGCGGCAGGTTCTGCTGGGTGGGCTGGATACCGGAGGTTGCGATCAGCAGGCGCATGCGCTGGGCCAGGTCGAAGGTCGAGATGATCTCGTCATTGACCACCGCCGCGACAGTTTCGGATAGGCCGGCCGGTGCGACCTGGGGTGGGGGCGCAGCCGGCGGCCTCGCCGGGGCCCGGGCCTGCCCGACGGCGGGACCTGCGAACGCTGCAAGCCCGAGGCAGGCGGCGGCGAGGGTCTGGCACACCTTCTTAGCGGCGCGGTTCATCACCGAAACATCATCCTTCAAGTGCATGATCTTGTCCGGCTGCCTTCTGACACGGCTGTGAACTTCACTCCAGAGGCGAGACACTAGCGGGTACCAAGGGGGCCGCCCAATGTGGCGAGTGTGAGGCGAATGTTGACCGAGGTCGACGACCCCAGCTGGCCGACCTGGATGTCTTCCTGCCGGTAGATGACGTCGAGTCGGGTGCAGCCGTCGCGGTAGACGAGGCCGATGTCCCGGATCACCCAGGCGCTGGCCGCGATGTCCCGGTTTCCGTAGAAGGTGACGCCCCAGTTCTCGTTGAGGAAGACCTCGCCGCCCAGGTCTGCGTTTTCCCGGCGCCCCGACCCTGATGCGGCCTCTTCCTTGAGATAGCGGAAGTACCCCGAGGCCCGCTTCAGCTGGACATTGGCCCCGGCTTCCGCACGGCGGACGGCCAGGCTGTCGGCGTCCAGGCGGGTCCTTGCGAAGAGGCTGACCCCGACCATGGGTTCGGCTTCCACGGCGACGATCCAGTCGGAGGCCTTGCCCGACAGCCCCGAAGTCGTGGAGAAGACCTCGGTATCTCCCGACCTGAAACTGCGGCCAAGGACGAAGTTTGCGCGCCGGCCATCATCCCAGAGAATCATGGCCCGGCCGGCCAGGGACAGGCGCAGACCGTCCTCGGTCAGGTCATAACCCGGAAAGCGATTGAGGCGGAACAGGTTGGTATCGTCGAAGACGACGGTGACCGAGTCCTCGTTGAGGTAGACCGGTGCCCCTGCGGCATCTTTTCCCACGACGATTCCAGTGGCACCCGCCGCAGCCACCGCCTGGGCAGCAGGCTCAAGGATGACCAGGGCGTTCGACGTCCGCCGGTACATAGGAAGAGTGACCTCTGCGCCCACTGAGGCCAGGGCTCTTCCCTGTGTCGAGGATCGACCAGCGACGCCGTCCAGGTCGCCAAGGCTGTAGCCATCCATCCGCAAGTTACCAGACACAGAGGTCCGGAGGCCGTTGAAGAGTGTGTCCGTCCGTCTCCAGTCGCTTTCCAGGGTCACCCTGCGGCTGTCGAGCCCGGGGGTTCCCCCTGGCGCGCCGGGGGCGGAGTCCCGGGTCAGGGCAACGCCGGAGGCGCGGACCCTGAGGCGACCGCCCACCAGGTTCTCAACGGGCTCGAAGCGGCTTTCCACGAAGGGACCGACCTGGGGGAAGGTACTGTCGTCGTCCTCGGGGCGGAGGCCCTGGATGCTGAAGGCACCGGCCGAGAACCAGGACTTTGTGGTCTGCCGGGTGGCGTAGACCTGGGAGATCAGACGCCGGTCATCCGGGACAAAGGGTCCGCGGGCTTCGTAGGCCCCGCCGATGTCGTACTTCTCGAACAGGAGGTCGTCTGAGGTGCGCTCAGCGCTGAAGCCCCATTTCCACTCCGGGGTCAGGGCGAAGGCCCCCGAGGCGAGGATGTAGCTTCGCAGGGTCGGGTCGCCGAAGGCGTCCCCCTGGCCATCGAAGTCCCGGTCGTAGGTGAAGCCCCCGCGGACGTCGACGGCTCCCGAGCGGAACCTCTGCCGATAGTGGCCGTTGAGGAAGGGGCTCACATTGCTGTTGATCTGGGGGGAAAGGGTCAGGTCCGCCGAGGGATTGAAGACGAAGAGATAGGGCTGCTCGTAGGACAGCCCCCGTCGACTGGACGTCTTCAGGGCCGGCTGCAGGAAGCCCGATCGGCGCTCGGCCTGGGGATCCGGGTGCCAGAAGACAGGGAGCCACATTACCGGGACGCCCCGCACCCGGATGACCGCATTGCGGTACCCGACGATCTGTTGCTCGCGATCCTGGATGATCTGGTCCGCCTGGATCGACCAGGTCGGCTTGGTCTCACTGCCTTCCTTCGCGCAGATCTCGCAGGGGGTATAGATCGCTCGGTTCAGCTCGTTGAGCGTCTCGCTGCGGCGCACAGCGCTGGCTGCCGCAAACTTGATCTCGCCTTCGCTGCGGACGGCAAAGCCCTTGGCCGCTCCGACCGACAGCGACTGGTCGAGGACAATCTCGTCGGCGAACTGCGCGGTCCGGTCGGGGTTGAGGATGCGCACGGACCCCTTGGCGCGGATCAGCCGGTCCGCAGGCTCGAAGGTCACTTCGTCGGCTGAGAGGGTGCGGCCCTGGAATCGCGCCTGGACATTCCCCTTCGCGACCGTGCGTCCGGTCTCGGAGTCCCGCGTGACGCTATCGGCTTCAAGATAGAGCTGGTCCGGCGACAGGCCGTCCTCTGCGGGTACAGGCGGCGCGGGTTCGGCCATGGCACCGCCGCCAGCGCCGAGCAGAACGGCTGCCAGAAGTACGATTCCACAAAGAGATCTGATCTCGCAGACCTTCATCGACGCCTCATACGGAAGCGCCGCCTGCGACTTCCCGCCGGACACGACCACTTCAACCATCTTCCGTGTAACAGAGCACGGCGAGACCGGACAGAAGGGCGACAAGGGGTGGGGCCCAGGCGCCCAGAACCGGCGGGATGATGTCCGCGGACGCCAGGGCTCCGGTCATCTGGTTGAAAAAGAACACCAGAAAGCCGACGGCGGCACCTGCGCCCGCTGCCAGGGCCAGTCCGCCCTGCCGAGCCAACCGCAGGGACGCCGCGGCGGCCAGTATGGACATGGCCGCGAAGAGCACTGGGGTGGCGATCAGCTGGTGCAGTCGCAGGCGGAAGGCGCGCGAGCTGAAACCGGCGAGTTCCGTCTGTCGGATGGCACCCGGAAGGCCCCAGAAAGGCACCGCCTCCGGAGAGGAAAACCGGTCAAGCGCGCTCGCAGAGGTCAGGGTCGAGCGGATCGACAGGCTGTCGGATCGGACGGCGCTCTGGCCTGCCGACGCTTCGCGAACGTCGCTCAGTCGCCAGAAGCCGGCCTGCAGGACCGCCTGCGCCGCCTCGATGCGGCGGCGGAACTGAAGCCGGCCAGATCCGTCCTTCTGGTAAATGAAGAGCGATACGGCCTGCAGGCGTATGACGTCGCCCTGCATGTCCCTGGACTTGGCGTGGATCACCACAAGATCGCGGTCGTCGCCCTGGCGGAGCCAGACCTCCTTGGGCGCTTCAGCCAGGTAGTTCTGCAGGATTCGCGCGCGCTCGACCTCGAAGCGGGCGGACAGCCCTGCCGCGAGGGGATTGAGCAGCATCACCACCACGAGCCCGGCAACGAAGGCGAAGGCGGCGGAAGGCGCGATAAAGCGCCAGGCGGAAACGCCCGCCGCCCGCATGGCCGTGAGTTCGCTCGAACGGTTCAGGCCGACATAGGCTGCGATGCCGCCAAAGAGAAAGACGAAGGGGGAGAGAAGCAGGACGAGACTTGGGGACCGGAGGAGGGTGAGCCAGAGGATCTCCGAGACCTCAGCATCCGCCCGTACCCCTACAGATCTCGACAATTCTTCAAATTGTATCAGGAGGATGACGGAGAAAATTACAGCAAGGGATACGCCGACGGCCCGGAGTGTCCGGCGGAGAAGGTAGATTTCGAGGACGCCGGGGCCAGACATCAGGTGGCGACCCCTGCGGGCGCCAGGCGGCGGCGTCGGGCGGTGGAACCTCGCCGGGTCTTACGGAATACCGCCCGGAGCGCCCACACCATTGCGCCGAGAGGAATGAGGTATTGGAGGATATTCACCCAGACATTTGATTCAGATGCTGAAACAGCGATGAACCCAAGAATCCGGGTGACTGCGGCGATCCCGCCTGCCAGGGCGATCCGGCGGCCATAACCAAGCCGGGAGAAGGCCCCGCCGAGGATGGCCCATACCGCGAGCGCCATGAATGTGGGGATGTAGAGCGGTGTCGCGAGGCGGGCATTGCCCTCGGCGTAGAGCTTCCTCACATTCCGCTTCTCCCAGTCCTGGGTGAGATCCGGGAACAGGAGTTCGTGGAGGTAGCGATCAGAAGGTTTGAAGTGAATCCTTTCCTCAGTTCGGAGGAATGTATTGAGTTCAAAAGGATAATCGTCAAACGTAAGGTAATTCAGGACGCCTTCCGGGGAGAGTTCCTGGGTCGATCCTCGAAAGAGGCGCAGGATTGGCGCACCGTCCTTCATGACCAATCTGCCCGTGTCCGCGGTGTAGGTCGTCGCGCCGCCATCATCCTTGGAGCGATGGATGAAGAGATTGCGGATCTCGCCATTCCGGTCGACGGATTGGGCGTAGACCGTAAGCCCCGGAGCGGGCTGGGAGAATTCACCCTCGCGGATCAGGGACGAGACGAGATTAGTGCGGACCTCGAAGAGGACCTCCCGCATGGCCCTGTGGGCGACGGGCTGAACCCACAGGTTGATCACCAGCGATGCGAGGGTCAGCACCGCCGCCAGCCGGAAGGCCGGGGAGATCACGCGCCATCGGCTCATGCCGCCAGCAAAGCATACGACCAGTTCCTGGTCGGTCTGGAGGCGGTTGAGGGTCACCAGAGCGGCAACGAAAACGCTGACCGGCAGGACCATGTTGATCAGCTGCGGCATGGCCAGGGCCGTCGCCTTCAGGAAGATCAGGGCGTTCTGACCGCCGCTGACGATCAGGTCGAGCTGGGTCAGGGACGTTGACAGCAGGGCCAGGCCCGTCGCGGCGACGACCGACCAAAGGGTGGGTCCGACAAGCTGGCGAAGGAGATAGCGGTCGATCAGGCGCATCACGAATTATCGATCCTGGCCAGCGATTTGCCGCGCCTGCAAGTCTCTGCTGTTCTAATCATGAGCCGCACCGCGTGCGCAACCGCCGAGCACTCCACCCCCTCAGGGGGGTAAGACCAGAGGACCCGAAGACCCATGCAGATTGAATTCGTATCGCCCGACGCCGCGCTGGCTCCCCGTAGCGTCCTGGCCATCGTCGTGCCCGAGGGCGAGGCCGCCGGCGTGAATGGCGGCGCTTTTGCCGGCTCCGTCGCCCAGAGCCGCTTCACCGGTGCCCGGGGCCAGGTGCTCGAGGTCTCCAGCGTTTCGGGCCGGACCCTGCTTGTGGGCGGCGGCAAGGCCTCCGAATTCGATGACCTCGCGGCGGAACAGACGGCCGCCGCGGCCTACGCTGCCGTCAAGTTGTCCGGCGCAGAGGTGCTCCGCCTGGTACCGGCGGTGGACACGGGTGCCTTCGCTGCCCGCGCCGCCCTGGGCCTTCGCCTGGGTGCCTATCGTTTCGACAAGTACCGGACCCGGGAAACCGCCGACAAGAAGCCCTCGATCGTCCGCGCCGAGGTCGCAACGGACCATGCCGCCGCCGCCGCCGAGGCCATGCCGGCCCTGGCGGCCCTGGCCAACGCTGTCGTCTTCGCCCGCGATCTCGTCTCCGAGCCTGCCAATATCCTCTATCCCGCCGAGTTCGCCCGGCGGGTTAAGGCCCTTGAGGCCCTGGGCCTGTCGGTCGAGATCCTGGGCGAGGAAGAGATGCGTCAACTGGGCATGGGGTCCCTGCTCGGCGTGGGGCAGGGAAGCG
>CAIWHQ010000204.1 GCA_903912465.1 uncultured Alphaproteobacteria bacterium
ACTACGCCCTCTTCCTGGGCGAGACCCTGGGCCTGGCGGAGCGCTACAAGCCCCGCTCCCGGGACTATCTGGAGAGGCTCAAGGAACGCCCGGCCTTTCAAAGGGCCCGGGAAAAACAGGCCGCCGGGGCGGACTGATCGAATTTCTATGCAGGCACAAGCCAGGGGCGCCGGCCCCGCGGGAGCAAGACCATGAGCACAGTTGATCCCAAGGACCTTGAGGCCTACTCCGAGCAGGCCGACGCCTGGTTCGCCGAGAACGTCGCGCGCGATCCCGGCTTCATGCTGCCCCTGACCTTCATGGAGGTCGGCACGGACACACAGTTCAACTTCCTGCGGGACTGGCAGAACAAGGTCTGGGAGGCCGGCTACCTGGGGGCCGCCTGGCCGAAGGCCTATGGCGGCCGCGGGCTTCCGCAGGCCTTCCAGAACGCCGCCACCCGGGCCATGCGAAAGCGCCAGGGCCCGATCATGCTCAACGCCATCGGCCTGAACTGGGCCGGGCCCCTCCTGTTGGAGATGGGGACCGAGGCGCAGAAGCAGGCCCACCTGAAGGGCATCCTCTCGGCCGAGGACATCTGGTGCCAGGGTTTCTCCGAGCCCGGCCATGGCTCGGACCTGGGCTCGGCCCAGACCCGGGCGGTGCGCGATGGCGACCACTATGTGATCAACGGATCCAAGATCTGGACCACCCTGGGCCGCTACGCGAAGTACATGATCCTTCTGGCCCGGACCGACCCATCCACCGAGCGCAAGTATGACGGGCTGAGCTTCTTCCTCATGCCCATGAAGGCGCCCGGAATCGAGACCGTCCCGATCCGCAAACTGACCGGCGAGCACGGCTTCACCCAGACCTTCTTCACGGACGCAAAGGCCCCGGCCGACGGCCTGGTCGGCCCCGAGGGCGGTGGCTGGAAGGTGGCCATGCGTACCCTGGAGTACGAGCGCGGGGCCCGGGGCGGGCAGGCGGGAGGCTATGTCTCGGTGGGTGCCAACGCCTTCGACGTCTTCGAGCTGGCACAGCGGACGAAGCGCGGCGGCCAGCCGGTTCTGGAAGACCCCCTGGTCGCTGACGAGATGGTCGGCTTCCTGATGGAGATCCAGGCCCTGACCCTAAACGGCCAGCGCACCCAGGTGCCCGAGCTGATCGCCGACCGGCCCCAGGGCATCCCCCTGGCCTCCAAGCTGATGGGTACGGAAATGTCCCGGCGGCTGAATGATTTCGCGGTCCGGCTCACCGGCGCCCGCGGGGCCTACTATGTTGATGAGCCTGAGGCTGCGGACAACGGCCTGTGGGCGCGCAACTACCTGAATGCCTTCTCGGCCACCATCGGCGGGGGCACCTCGCAGATCCAGGCCAACATTGTCGGCGAGCACGTGCTCGGCCTTCCGAAGTCCTAGGGAGGCGAGGTCAATGAAGGATCTGGGGCGGATCGGTTTCTCCGAGGATCAGGCGACCCTCCTGGACGTCGCGACGGACTTCTGCCAGCGGCGCTCTCCGGTGGCGACCGTTCGCCGGCTTATGGAGGATGACGCTGGCCACGACCCCGCGGTCTGGGTCGAGCTGGGCGACCTGGGCTGGCTGGGCGTGGCCATTCCCGAGGCCTACGGCGGTTCCGGGCTTGGCCTTGCCGAGGTGGTCCCCCTGGTGGAGCAGATGGGCCGCCGGCTCATGGCCGGACCCTTCGTCTCCACGACCCTGGCCGCCCAGGCCCTGATCGCCGGGGGGACCGAGGACCAGAAGCGCGAGGCCCTGCCGCGGATCGCCGCCGGCGAGGCGGCGACCCTGGCCCTGGCCGAGCTGGACACCGACTGGGAGCCGGACACCATCGCCTGTACCGCGACCCGGCAGGCCGACGGCCGCCTGGCCTTGTCCGGGCGCAAGGTCCTGGTCACCGATGCCGCCGAGGCTCGTCGGATCATCGCCTCCGTCCGGATCGACGGCGAACCCGCCCTGGTGTTGCTGACGGCCGATGACCTTCCCGCCGGGGCCCTTCGCCGGGAGACCGTGATTGACGGGACGCGCAGGTCCTTCGCCCTGACCCTCGACGGGATCGTGCTCGACGCCGACCGGCGGTTCGATCCGGACCGGACAGGCGCCGCCCTGGAACACATCCACCTGGCGGCCAACCTCCTGGCTGCCGCCGACATGGTGGGCGGGACCCAGGCCTGCATCGACTACACCCTGGACTACCTCCGGACCCGCACCCAGTTCGGCAAGGTGATCGGCTCCTACCAGGCACTGAAGCATCCCATCGTCGACGCCTACACCCGCTACGAGCAGGCCCGGTCGCATCTCTACAGTGCCGCGCACTGCTTCAATGAGCAGGGGACCGGAGAGATCGCCGTTCGCATGGCCAAGGCCTCGGCAGACGTCGCCTACAGCTTTGCCGCCGACCGGGCGATCCAGTTCCACGGCGGCTTTGGCTTTACCTGGGACTGCGACGCCCAGCTCTACCGCCGCCGGGCCATCTGGCACGCAGCCCAGTTCGGCGACGCCGCCTTCCATCGCAAGAAACTCGCCCGCCTTCTCTTCTGATCCCGGACCCGCCATGACCGATACCGCTTCCCCACCGCCCGCCAACCGCGCGGAGGCCCTCGCCATCCTTACGGCGTCGGGTCAGCCCTACGAGCTGGCGACCCTCGAGATCGGCGGCTACCCGCGGAGGGTCTTCGCTGCCGCCCCGCCGACCCTGCGGGAGATGTTCGCCGCCGCGGTGTCGGACGCCACCTTCCTGGTCTATGGCGAGGAGCGCCTGTCCTTCGCCGAGGTCACGAGGGACGCCGGACGCCTGGCCTCAGTCCTCGTCTCCCGCTTCGGGGTCGGCAAGGGCGACCGGGTCGCCTTCTCCATGCGCAACTTCCCGGAGTGGGTCATCGTCTACCAGGCGGCGACCTCCATCGGCGCCGTGGCCGTGGCCATGAACGCCCTGTGGCAGTCTGATGAGCTGGAGTATGGCCTCAAGGACAGCGGCGCGAAGGTCTTCATCGCCGACCAGGAACGCCTGGACCGCCTTGCCGGCTGTTCGCCTGACCTCAACCTGCCGGTCATAGCCGTCCGGGCGGACCGTCCTGGAAGGGCGGCGCGCTACGAGGACCTGATGGCGGAGGCTGCGGGCGCGACCCTGCCGGCCGCCGACATCGCCCCTGACGATGACGCCACCATCTTCTACACCTCGGGCTCCACGGGCCATCCCAAGGGGGTGGTGTCCTCCCACCGCAACATCATCTCCGCCCTTTTCTCCTGGGAGTTGGACGTCCGCGCCGGCGCCCTCGTGGCGGGGATTGAGCCGGTCCCACCCGCCCGTCAGCCGGTCGCCCTGCTGGGCGTGCCCCTGTTCCACGTCACCGGCGCCAATGCCATCTTCCTGCAGTGCTACCGGGCCCAGCGCGCCATGGTCTGCATGTACAAGTGGGACGCGGAACTGGCCGCCGAGATCATCGAGCGGGAGCATGTCACCAGCTTCACCGCCCCGGCGGCCATGACCGGGGACCTGGTACGCGAGGCCAAACGGACCTCCAGGGACCTCTCGAGCCTGCTCACCGTCGGCGGCGGCGGGGCACCCCGGGCGCCCGAACAGGTGGCGCAGATCGGTTCTTCCTTCGCCCAGGCCATGCCCAACACCGGCTGGGGCATGACCGAGACCAACGCCATCGGTACCGGCATCGGCGGCGAGGAATACCTCAACCG
>CAIWHQ010000205.1 GCA_903912465.1 uncultured Alphaproteobacteria bacterium
CTCGCCGCCCGGGTGACCTGCCGGCTGGAGACCGGACGTACCCACCAGATCCGGGTGCACATGGCCTCCCTGGGCAGTCCCTGCCTGGGCGACCCGGTCTACGGCTCCGGCGCCCCTGCGGCGGCGGTACGCGAGGCGATCAAGGCCTCGGGGCTGGAGCGCCAGGCCCTGCACGCCGCCGTCCTGGGGTTCGTCCATCCGGTCACCGGCGAGGCGCTGAGGTTCGAGACCCCGCCGCCGCCCGACATGGCCGGCCTGGAGGCGCGCCTTTCGGAATTGTAACCGGTTGTGGCGGACCGCCGCCTTGAAGCCGCCGCTTTCTCTCACTAGGTGAATTCCGACCTGGGGGGTGGGTCTTTTGCTGCCTCCTGACTGGAGGATGAGCCGCATGCCCGCGAACACTCTGGCCGTGATGACCCCCGAGGGGGGGCTCTCCCGGTACCTGACCGAGATTCGCAAGTTCCCCATGCTCGCCAAGGACGAGGAATTCATGCTGGGCAAGGCCTGGCGTGAACACGAGGACCCGGAGGCGGCCCACCGGCTGGTGACCAGCCACCTGCGCCTGGTGGCCAAGATCGCCATGGGCTATCGCGGCTATGGCCTGCCCATCGGCGAGGTGATTTCCGAAGGCAATGTGGGCCTGATGCAGGCCGTCAAGAAATTCGAGCCCGACAAGGGCTTTCGCCTGGCCACCTACGCCATGTGGTGGATCCGCGCCTCGATCCAGGAATACATCCTGAGGTCGTGGAGCCTGGTCAAGATGGGCACGACGGCCTCGCAGAAGAAGCTGTTCTTCAACCTTCGCAAGGCCAAGAGTGCCATCTCGGCCTTCCAGGAGGGCGACCTGCATCCCGACCAGGTCGACATCATCGCCACCAAGCTGGGGGTCCAGAAGGACGAGGTCGTCTCGATGAACCGGCGCCTGTCCGGCCCCGACGCCTCGCTGAACGCCCCCATGCGGGTCGATGGCGAGAGCGAGTGGCAGGACTGGCTGGAGGACACGAGCGCGGTCAGCCAGGAGACCCAGGTTGCCGAGAGCGAGGAGCGCACCCAGCGGATGAGCCTGCTGGAGGCGGCCATGATCGATCTCTCCGACCGCGAACGGCATATCCTGACCGAGCGGCGCCTGAAGGACGACCCGACCACCCTCGAGGACCTGGCCTCCCAGTACGGGGTCAGCCGCGAGCGCGTGCGCCAGATCGAGGTCCGCGCCTTCGAGAAGCTGCAGAAGGCCATGCTGGCCGCGGCCCGGGACAAGAACCTGGTCGACGCCTGAGCCGGGCCCGCAGGGCGGACCGGATCGGGGCGGTCGTCGCGGACATCGACAAGTCAACGCGCATTGACATGGGCCTGCGTCCGGCGCAGGTTTCACCCTGAGACAGGCTGCGCCAAGACGCGGCTAGGCTAGGGAGAGACCGATGAACATCGCCGTCAGGATTGATTCCGACGAGGCCGTCCGCGAGGCCCACGAGACCCCACTGGAACTGCTGAACCCCGGCCGGGCCGACCGGTTCCAGAAGGACACCATCTTTCCGGTCTTCGCCCGCCTGCGGAAGGAAGACCCTGTCCACTTCACTGCCGAGAGCGACTTCGGGCCCTACTGGTCCGTGACCCGCTGGAAGGACATCATGGCGGTGGACACCAACCACGAGATCTTCTCGTCGGCCCAGGGCATCACCCTGCCGAACCTGGTGGCCCTGGCCGAACAGCAGAAGGTGCTGGGCGAGCTGGCCCGTCCCCGGACCGGCGGCGGCGGGGCTGGCTTCATCACCATGGACGAGCCCGAGCACGGGGCCCAGCGCAAGGCCGTGAGCCCCACCGTGGCCCCGGCAAACCTGCACAGGATGGCCCCCATTGTCCGCGAGCGGGCGGGGCTGATCCTGGATTCCCTGCCCATCGGCAAGGAGTTCGACTGGGTCGACCTGGTGTCGAAGGAACTGACCGCCATGACCTTGGCGACCCTCTTCGACTTCCCCTTCGAGGATCGCCGCAAGCTGACCTACTGGTCGGACATGGTCACCAATCCGCCCGGCCACGGCCCCGTGAAGAGCTGGGAGCACAAGTTCCAGGCCCTGACCGAGTGCTTCGGCGCCTTCGAGGAACTGTGGAACCAGAAGGTCAACGCCGAGCCCTCGGCCGACCTGATCTCCATGCTGGTGCACAATCCGGCGACCCGCGACATTGACCGTGACACCTATCGCGGCAACGTCATCCTGCTGATCGTCGGCGGCAACGACACCACCCGGAACACCATCTCCGGCAGCATCGTGGCCCTGAACCAGTTCCCCGACCAGTACGCCAAGCTGCGCGCCAATCCCGGCCTGATCCCCTCCATGGTCTCGGAGACCATCCGCTGGCAGACCCCCCTGGCCCACATGGCCCGGGTGGCGAAGACCGACTTCGAGCTGGGCGGCAAGACCATCAAGGCCGGCGAGCGGGTGGTGATGTGGTACCTCTCCGGCAACCGGGACGAGGACGAGATCGAGAACCCGAACAGCTACATCATCGACCGCGACCAGTCCCGGCATCACATGTCGTTCGGCTTCGGCGTCCACCGCTGCGTGGGCAACCGGGTGGCCGAGCTGCAGCTGACCATCATCTGGGAAGAGATCCTCAAGCGCTTCCCCGATATCCGGGTCTCCGGCGAGCCGGTCCGCAACTTCTCGGCCTTCGTCCACGGCTTCGAGAGCCTGCCGGTCATCATCCCGAGCCGGAACTGAGCCCGGGCCGGACCGCATGACCGATCTGGCGGAACCGGCGCGCCCTGCCGCGCCGCCCCGGCGTCGTGACGCCGGGGCCACCCGCGCGGCCATACTGGAGGCGGCCAGGAACGCCTTCGCCGTCACTGGCTACGACCGGACCTCCCTGCGCGACATCGCCGCCCTGGCGGGGTCGGACGTGGCCCTGATCCCGCGCTATTTCGGGGGCAAGGAGGGCCTGTTCACCGAGGCCCTCAAGGCCACCATCGCCCCCGACCGCCTGCGCGACTGGGACCGGCGGCGCTTTTCCCGGGACGTGGCCGAGATGATGGCGGGTGCCGCCGACATCGCGGATCCCCGGACCCGGACCTTCCAGTTCCTGCTGCAGGCGGCCACCTCGCCCACCACGGCGCCCCTGCTGGGGCGGGCGGTGCAGGAGCGCTTCCTGGCCCCCATCCGGGACTGGCTGGGCGACGAGGCCGGTCAGGAACGGGCCCGCGTGCTGGCCGCCATCTACATCGGCTTCCTGGTCGAGCGCCTGATCCGCGGCGCCGCCCTGGAGGGCCCTGAGCGCACCGCCTTCATCGAGCGCGTCACCGCAGTGATCGACGGGGTGATCGGGCCTGGGTGATCGGGGCCGAGCGATAGCGGCCGTAGCCGCCGCAGGGTCGCGTCGGCTCAGTCCGCCACGGCCCCGGCCAGCCAGCCCTCCTGCCGCAGGAGGCCTACCCGTGAGCGAGAGACAGGCGCCTCCAGGCCACCAACCAGCTGAAGGCGCAGGTTACGGCCATCCTCGACCACACCGGTGATGGCGGCGCGCGCCACCCACCAGGACCGGTGAGTCTGTACCCCTTCGATATCCTTCAGGCCGGCGATGGCCTGGGACAGGGACATCAGTACCAGGGTCGAGCCCTGTGATGTGTGCACCCGTACATAATGGTCCTCCACCTGCAGGCAGAGGACAGTACGCCCGAGCCGGGGCGACAGGCGGTCCCGCGGGTCGGCTGAAGTCGGATCCGTTGCGGGCACCGGCGTGACCCGCCTTCGGGTCACCCAGAGGATGACCGCCATAGCGATCGCGCTGATCGCCAGACACTGGCCAAACCACTCCACCACCGAAACCCGACCGACGACCGGCCAGAGCTTCAGGGCGAGGAGCCGGCTAAGGGCGGCCGGTGGCAGGGTCAGGAGGGCGACGGCGGGGGGCGCCCAGATCCAGGCGGCCAGCCCTCGAGTCTGCGCCCACCGCGCCAGGGCCGGCACGCCGATCCCGAAGGTCAGGGATCCGGCCCAGACACAGACCAGCCAGTAGCCGATCCGCAAGCCGAGCGAGCCGCTGAGATAGCTGCCGAAGGGGCCCAGGACACCCAGCGCCAGGCCGCAGGCCGTGGACACGGCGAAGCCGATCACCGCCGGACGCTGCAAGGCCGCCCTTCCCCAGGCCCACGCCATCTCAGTCTCCTGTCCTCGGCAACCCCTGGGCGGCGGGACCACTCGCCGGCCGGCGAACCCATTCGCCCGTTTGCCCATCACCGCTGGCGGAGAGGGAGGGTGCACGGTCCAAAGCCAATATCTTCTTTTTCTCGAAAGCCCCCAGCATGTCCATACGCACACGCCCTCTCTCCGCCCTGTCCCTGGCGACGCTTGCCGCCGCCACCCTGGCGGCAGCGGCCTGCTCCATTCCGGATATGGCCCCGGCTGCCCCCCAGAAGACCGGGGCGGCGGTTCGCGACTCTGTCGACTTCAACCGATTCCTGGTCCCCGACGGCGATCAGCCCGACATCGAAGCGGGTGTGTGGCGCCCAGCGGGAACAGTGGCGGCTCCTCGCCCCTTGATCGTCATCTCTCACGGCACTGGAGGGGATTTCCGTAGCCACCTCGCCACTGCCCAGGCCCTGGCCCGGGCGGGCTTTGTCGTCGTCACCCTGACCCATACGGGCGACAACTGGCGCGACCAGAGCCGGGCGACCGACCTGGGCGGGCGGACGCGCCAGGTCTCGGTGCTGATCGATTACATGCTGACCGCGTGGAAGGGCCGGGGCGGGATCGACGCCAAGCAGATCGGCGCCTTCGGATATTCGGCCGGCGGGTTCACCATGCTGGCGGCAGCTGGCGGCGAGCCGGACATGACCCGGGTGGTCGAACACTGCCGCTCCCATCCCGACTATTTTGACTGCCGTCTGGACGCCAAGACTCCCTCGACGGGAAGTCCGGCTGCCCGGGACGCCATGGTGATCCATCGGGATCCGCGCCTGAAGGCCCTTGTGATCGCCGCGCCTGCCCTTGGCTTCACCTTCGCCGGCAAGGGCCTGGCCGAGGTGACCCAGCCCGTCCAATTGTGGCAGGCCGGCGCAGACCAGATCCTGCCAGCACCGAGCTATGCGGAGCCCGTGAGAGCCGCCTTGCCGAAGCCACCGGAGTTCTTTCGGGTCGAAGGCGCTGGCCATTACGACTTCATGCCGCCCTGTTCGGCCCAGCTGAAGCTCTTTGCGCCGGCGATCTGCGCGCCGACGCCCGGCTTTGACAGGGCGGACTTCCACGAGACCTTCGACCGGGAGGTGATCCGGTTCTTCACCACGCATCTGCGCGTGCCGTCACCCAGGTCGGCGGCTTCGGAGGGCTCTGTTCCCGGCCAGAGCGCCCGCCTCAGTCCAGGTACGGGTCCCGCATCATGATGATGTCGTCCCGCTGGGGACTGGTGGACAAGAGGGCCACGGGGGCGCCGACCAGCTCCTCGATCCGGCGGACATACTTCACCGCCGCGCCGGGCAGGTCCTTCCAGGAGCGGGCCCCCTCGGTGCTGTCGGTCCAGCCCTCGATCTCCTCGTAGACCGGGACCAGGCGGGCCTGGTCGCGCAGGCCGGCGGGAAGGTAGTCGAAGGGCTGGCCGTCGAGGGTGTAGCCGGTGCAGATCTTCAGGGTCTCGATCCCGTCGAGGACGTCCAGCTTGGTCAGGACGATGCCCTCGACGCCGCCGACGCGGATGGACTGGCGCACCAGGGCCGCGTCGAACCAGCCGCAGCGGCGGGGCCGGCCGGTGACCGTGCCGAACTCGTGCCCGCGGTCGCCCAGCCGGGCGCCGATCTCGTCGTGCAGCTCGGTGGGGAAGGGGCCC
>CAIWHQ010000206.1 GCA_903912465.1 uncultured Alphaproteobacteria bacterium
GGCCCTGCGGACAAACATGGAAGCCGCCGAGGAGACCGCCCGGCAACTCCGGCTGCGCGACCTGGCCGGCCTGGTCGTCATCGACTTCATCGACATGGATGAGTCGAAGAACAACCGCGCCGTCGAAAAGAAACTCAAGGATGCCCTCAAGGACGACCGCGCACGGATTCAGGTGGGGCGGATCTCCAGCTTCGGACTCATGGAACTGTCGCGGCAGCGGCGCCGGTCCAGCCTCCTGGAAGGCACCACCCATGTCTGCGAGCAGTGCGCTGGAACCGGCCGGGTGCGGTCGGTGGAATCCAGCGCTCTCGGTGCCCTGAGAGCCGCCGAGGTGGAGGCCCTGAAGGGGTCTGGCGAGATCACCCTAAGGGCACCGCGGTCTGTGGCGCTCTACATCCTCAATGAGAAGCGCGGTCATCTGTCCCGACTGCACGCGGAGCAGGGCGTCTTCATCTCGGTCGTGGTCGACGAGACCCTGCCGCATGCCGACTTCGCCCTTGAACGGACGTCAGACCAGGCGCGGGCCGTGGACACCCCTTCGGCCCCCCGGTCCCTCGAGCCCTACACGCCTGCGGATGAGGACTTCGAGGACGAGATCGAGGACGAGGCCGACGATGAGGAAGAGATCCTTGTCGACGAGGACGACGAGGACGCCGGCGAATCCGAGGGTAGACGCGAGGACTCCGGCGGACGCGAAGACTCTGGCGATCGCCGGGGCCGGCGGCGCAGGCGTCGCGGACGGCGGGACGCCGAGCCCAGGGTCGCCGGATCAGCACCCGAGGAACCCCGCGAGAGCCGTGACGATGAAGAGGATGACGGCCAGGGTGGCCGCCGGCGGCGTCGCGGGCGCAGGGGCGGAAGACGCTCCCGCGAGGATGGGCGTCCTCAGGACGCCTACGCCTGGACCCGGCCCTGGGTGCCCTACGATGACGACCCGTTCATCTGGTTCGACCCCTCACAGGACAGCCAGGAGCCTGTGGCTGAAGCCCGTCCGCAGGGTGCGGTGCAGCCCTTGGCCACCTCAGAGTCGCACTCTGCCGATATCTGGGTCGAGCTGCCCGAGGCCGAACCCGAGCGCGCCCGTCGGCCCCGCCGCGGACGCGGACGCGGACGCCGGGAGGAAGGCTCCGATGCCGGGGCTGAAGTCCTGACCGCCCAGGCTGCCGAGATCGACGCCCCGGAAGTCGACGTTCCGGAGGCCGAAGCCCAAGAGACCGGGGCTAATGAGGCTGGCGCTACAGAGGCCGCAGTCCCTGAAACTCAGGCCCTGTCCCCTGAGGCCGAAGCCCCGGTCGAGGCGGCTGCAAAGCCCGCAAGGGCGCGGCGTTCCCGCGCCCGCGCACCGGTTGAGGCGGCTGAGGCCGTCGAGGCGGATCCTGTCGAGGTGGTTTCAGAGCCAGCGCAGCCTGCTGTGCAGGCGGTCGAACCTGCGCCGGAGGTAATCGATCCCGTCCCGGCGACGCGCGAACCGGACCCCGCTGAGATCACGGCCCCACCGCCTAAGCCGCGCAAGGGCTGGTGGCGTCGCGGCTGACGGGCTAGCGTTCAGGGGGCTCGGGGCGCAACACCAGGAGACTCGCCATGGGCGGCCGCCGCCGTGTGCACCTAGGAAAGCGTCTGGCCGTGGGGCTAAGCCTCGCGGCCGCCCTTTCCCAGAGCCTTGTTCCGTCTGTCGCCCTGGCCCAGAGCGAGCCCCTGTCCCTGATCCGCGACACGGAGATCGAGGAGACGCTGAGACTGGATTCCGCGCCCCTGTTCAAGGCCGCTGGGCTGGAATCGGAAACGATCCGCATTCTTCTCCTGGGATCCAAGGACCTGAACGCCTTTGCCGGGCCTGGCGTCATGGCCGTCTTCACCGGCCTGATCCTCGAGACCAAGACGCCCAATGAGCTCCAGGGCGTCATCGCCCACGAAGTGGCCCACCTGGCGGGCGGCCACTCGGCGCGGTCCGAAGAGATGTCCCAGGCTGGGCTCAAACCCTTCCTGCTGACCATGGGTCTCGGCGTACTGGCGGCCCTGGCCGGCAATGTTGAGGCCGGCGCGATCCTGGCCGCGAACGCGAGCTTCTTCGGCACCCTCGGTGCCATGGGCTACAGCCGCGAACAGGAAAGCCGGGCCGACCAGGCGGGTGCCACCTACCTCGAAACCGCTGGGCTCTCCGGGAAAGGCCTGGTGACCTTCTTCGACAATTTCCGCTACCAGGAAGTGTTTTCCGAGGCCCGAAGGTTCGCCTACTTCCGGTCCCACCCGCTGAGTTCGGACCGGATCGAGGCCCTGAGGTCGCGGGTCGGGAAACTGTCGCACCTGGAAACGCCCGACACCCCGGAAAGCATTAGCCGTCACGCCATCATGAAGGCCAAGTTGCAGGGCTTCATCAATCCCAACCTCGCGGTGGTGAAGTGCGCCGAGCCCAAGGCCGACTATCCAACCCGCTATGCCTGCGCGATTGCCCAGTATCAGCTCAAGGAACCCGACAGGGCCCTCAAGCTGATCGAAGCCCTTCTCAAGGAACAGCCCGACAATCCCTATCTTTGGGAACTCAAGGGACAGATCCTCTTCGAGTTTGGCCGGACGGCAGAGGCCGAGGCACCGCAGCGACGGTCCGTGAGCCTCAAGCCCGACGCGCCCCTTCTGAGGGTCAACCTTGGCCAGACCCTCATCGCCCTGCCTGAGCCCGCCAAGATCGACGAGGGAATCCAAGAGCTCAAGACGGCCCTGGACCAGGACGATGAAAACTCGGTTGCCTGGAGACTTCTCGCCCAGGCCTATGACGCCCGCAGTCGGGATGGCCTCGCCCGTTACGCCACCGCTGAATACAACTACATCGAGGGCGACCGCCGTCAGGCCCTGATCTTCGCCCTTCGGGCACGGGACCTGCTGGAGCGCAACACGCCGGAATGGCGCCGCGCCAACGACATCGTGCTCGCAACCGAGAACGACAAGCAGGTTCGCGGGGGGCGCAGCCCTGGATAGGGCTTCACACCGCGCTGGTCCGCCCTATGTTGCCGTCATGAAAGCCGCCGCCCCAGCCCTCGCCCTTGCCGCCGCCGTCGCCCTCGGAGGCTGTCAGAAGGCCTTCGACGCCGTTCTCGGCCCGCCCGTCAGGGGCTACCTGCTCGAAAACCCTGAATTGCTCGAGGAAATGGCCGGCAAGCTTCAGGAACAGAAGATTGCCCAGCAGTCCGAGGACGCCCGAAAGTCGGTGGCCGAGAATCGCAAGGCCCTGGAGCGCGATCCGAGGGACGTGGTGATCAATCCCGACGGGAAGATCACGGTCGTCGAGTTTTACGACTACCGCTGCGGCTACTGCAAGACCATCGCCCCGGAAGTGGCGGACCTGGTTCGCAGCAACAAGGACATCCGCCTGGTGCTCAAGGAGTTCCCCATCTTTGGCGGTGCCTCCGACCTCGCCGCGCGCACCGCTCTGACCCCGGGCGGACGTGCGGGTGGCCTCGACTTCCATGAGGCCATGATGGTGGAAAGGACCCTCAACGAAGCTGCCATCACCCGCCTCGCAGCGGGTGCGGGCATCGCCTCGGCTGACATCACCGCCGCCCTGCGCGACGAGGCCATTACCCGGCAGTTGACCGACACACGCCGCCTGGCCGAAGCGCTTCGCATCGAGGGTACGCCGGCCTTCATCGTCGGTGACAGGCTCATTCCCGGAGCCGATGTCGCCGCCCTGAAGGCCGCCATCCAAGAGGCCCGGACGGGCCAGCTAAAGAGGCCAGGCTGACATGAGCGAACACGTCGTCGTCATCGGCGCGGGCATGGCCGGGCTCTGGTCCGCCCTGACCCTTGCTCCCACGGGCCGCAAGGTCACCCTGCTCGACCGTGACCCGCCACCACCACCGGGAGATGGCGATGCGGCCTTCGCAGGCTGGGCCCACAGGGGCGTCACCCACCTGCGCCACAGCCACGCCTTCCTCGCCCGCCTGAGGGGTATCATCCGGGATGAGCATCCGGCCCTTCTCGAGGCCATAGGCGCCGCTGGCTGCCGGGAGCTGGGCCTCGACGGCATGCTGACCGACAGGCACCGGCGAAAGTGGACGCCCCGTCCCGAGGATGCCGACCTGGTGGTCCTGACCAGCCGTCGCACGACCCTCGAACTGGTCATTCGCCGGTATGTCGAGGCCCTTCCAGGGGTCGACATCCGTACCGAATGCTTTGTCGAGGGCCTTGAGATCTCGGGGAATTCCCCGCTTCGGGTGACGGGCGTGCGCCTGAGCGGCGGCGAGACGGTACCGGCGGACCTGGTTGTCGACGCCGGCGGGCGCACCTCCTCCGCCACCGAGCAACTCGCCGACCTGGGGGCGCCGATCGCGGAGACCGCCGAGGACGCCGGTATCCTCTACTTCACCCGGCACTACCGCCTGCTTGCCGGGCAGGACGAGCCCCCGCGGGGCGGCGCGCCTGCGACCGGAGACCTCGGTTTCATCAAGTTCGGCGTCTTCCCCGGGGACAGTGGCTGTTTTTCGATCACCCTGTGCGTCCCGGAAATCGAGCTGGAATTGCGCAAGACCATCGTCAAACCCGAGGTCTTCGACGGCCTTTGTCGCGAGATCCCCGGCATGCGGCCCTGGCTCGAGCCTGACCGCGCCAAGGCGGTCAGCAAGGTCTTCGGCATGGGTGACCTTAAGAGCCGGTGGCGTACCCTGGCGCCGGATGGCAAACCGGCCGTCCTGGGTTTCTTCTCCATCGGGGACAGCCTGATCCGGACCAACCCCCTCTATGGCCGGGGATGCACCTTCGCCGCCGTCAGTGCCACCCTGCTTCGCGACGCAATCAACGGGTCCCCCGACCCGGCAACCCGCCTGCTCGCCTACGAAGCGGGCCTGAGACGCGAGGTCCTGCCCTTCTTCGAAGCCATGCAGAAGGATGACCGCTCCGCTGTCCGCAGGGCGAGACAGGCGCTGGATCCTGCTTACAGGCCCAGCTTGCGTAGCCGGATCCTCAGGAGCTTTGCAGAGGATGGCGTTGCCATCGCCATCCGCTCGGACCCGGAGCTGTTGCGGGCGGCCATGCGGGGCTTCCACATGCTGGAGCATCCGTCAGACTGGCTCAAACGCCCAGCCACCCTGGGCAAGATCCTGCTGGCCTGGATGACACCCCGGGCCGCCAAGGCCGACGTCTATCCCCCCAAGGCCGGACCGGATCGCGATACCCTTCTGCGGGCCATCGGTCTCGACCCCCAGCTCGACATCGCCCGGGTGGCGGCGGGCTGAGAAGAGGGCTGTGGCATAGCCGTTCACGCTGGCCCAGGCCTGTCCCCGGTGGCCCTCAAGACGACCTTCCTGCAAGGGTCCGGACGCGCGTGGCCACCGGATTGCCAGTGATGAGAAAGCGCTGTCGTCCCGATGCCTGGCTCAGGCGCCCTCCCCTTCAATGGAGTGGGTCCGCCGCCGATCAGATCCGCCCGGCAAGGGGTGAGGATGGATCCCCATAGCGGCGCTCGGCCATGCGTCCGGCCAGGAAGGCCTGTCGGCCTGCAATCACCGCGTGCTTCATGGCATCGGCCATGCGGATCGGATCCTTTGCCTCGGCGATGGCCGTATTCATGAGCACCGCGTCACAACCCATCTCCATGGCGATCACCGCGTCGGAGGCCGTTCCGACCCCGGCGTCGACGAGGACAGGAACCCGGGACTGCTCGAGGATCAGGCCAAGGTTGAGGGCGTTCTGGATCCCGCGCCCGGAACCGATGGGGGCCGCAGCGGGCATGATGGCTGCGGCTCCGGCATCCTCCAGCTTGCGGGCGTAGACCGGGTCATCCGAGCAATAGACCATCACCTCAAAGCCATCGGAGACCAGCAGCTTGAGGGCCCGAAGGGTCTCCTCCATGTCCGGCAGGAGGTGTTGGGTCTCTGACAGGACCTCCAGCTTGACCAGGTCCCAGCCGCCGGCCTCCCGGGCCAGGCGCAGGGTCCGCACCGCGTCCTCGCCGGTGTAGCAGCCCGCCGTATTGGGCAGGTATGTGAACCGCTCCGGCTTCAGGAAGTCGGCCAGCATGGGTTTGCCGGGATCGGAAAGGTTTACCCGGCGCAGGGCCACCGTCACGATCTCGGCCCCTGCAGCCTCAGCCGCAGCAGCGTTCTGGGCGTAGTCGGCGTACTTGCCGGTCCCCACGATCAGCCGTGAGCGGAAGGTGCGCCCCGCCACCGTCCAGGTGTCATCCGGTTCTGCCCCAGGGGTCGCTACATCCACCATCTCAGCCGCCTCCGATGAAATGCACGATCTCGATCCGGTCTCCGTCCGCCAGGCGCGTCTGGCCATAGGCGGACCGCGGGACAATTTCGAGGTTCCGTTCGACGGCGACTTTCCGGGGCTCAAGGCCCAGGGCCGCGACCAGTTCCGCGACGTTCGTGACGGCCTCCAGCCTGCGAGGTTCGCCGTTGAGGATCAGCGACAGTGTCATGCCCTGCTTGTGACCCTAGCCGCCCGCCGTTACAAGACGGCCGTACCGGTTTTGGCGAGTCTGCGCTGGCCGGGACGCTGTCGGCGGGTACCGGCGCTCGGCTTCACGCCGATGTGTCCGGACGGGCGCTTCTGCCCGTGTCCGCGCCGGCTGCGGTTCGATAGAAGTTCAAGGGGCCGACGGTGTGCGGCCGCCGAGACGACGAAGCACAGGATCCCGAAATGCCGTCCAGTCCGAAGGCTCCCGCCGAACAGATCGATGCACGTCTTGTCCGCCGCCTTGCCGGCATACTGAACGATACCGGACTCTCCGAGATCGAGGTCGAGCACGACGGCCTGCGGATCCGCGTGGCGCGGACCCTGACCGCCGCTGCAACGGTCGCGGTCGCGGCCCCACCCGCGGCGGTGGCTGTCGCACCCGCGGCCCTCGAGGTCGCCGCGCCTGCACCCGCACCTGCAATCGCGGACGGAGTCGCCGTGAAATCCCCGATGGTTGGAACCGTCTACCTGCAGCCCCAGCCGGACTCGCCGCCCTTCTTCAAGGTGGGCGACACCGTCTCGGAAGGCCAGACTCTGATGATCATCGAGGCCATGAAGACCATGAACCCCATTCCCGCGCCCCGTGCCGGCAGGATCCTCGAATTCCTGGTGGCGAACGGCCAGCCGGTCGAGTTCGGCGAACCCCTCGCAATCATCGGGTAGGCCATGTTCGACAAGATCCTGATCGCCAACCGGGGCGAAATCGCCTTGCGGGTGCATCGCGCCTGCAAGGAAATGGGCATCTCCACGGTCGCGGTGCATTCCGAGGCCGACGCGGGCGCCATGTGGGTCCGCCTGGCCGACGAGAGCGTCTGCATCGGCCCCGCGCCCGCCTCCAAGAGCTACCTCAACATTCCGGCCATCATCGCTGCAGCAGAGATCACCGGCGCGCAGGCCATCCATCCCGGCTACGGCTTCCTGTCGGAGAACGCCCGCTTCGCGCAGATCGTGAACGCCCATGGCTTCACCTTCATCGGGCCGCTGCCCGAGCACATCACCATGATGGGCGACAAGATCACGGCCAAGCAGGCGGTCCGCGAAGCCGGGATACCGGTCGTGCCCGGCTCGGATGGGGCCGTGACCACCGAGGAAGAGGCCTTTGAGGCCGCCCGCAAGATCGGCTTTCCCGTCCTGATCAAGGCCGCCGCCGGTGGCGGTGGGCGGGGCATGAAGGTGGCCCGTACGGAGGACGACCTCATCGAGGCCGTCTCAACCGCCAGGGCGGAGGCCCGGGCCGCCTTCGGGGACGACGCCATCTACCTGGAGCGCTACCTCCAGGGGCCCCGGCATATTGAGCTGCAGGTCATTGCCGACCAGTTCGGGAACGTCTGCCACCTCGGTGAGCGGGACTGCTCCCTCCAGCGCCGTCACCAGAAGGTCCTCGAGGGGGCGCCCTCCCCGGTCATCGACGCCGCGACGCGCCGCAAGATCGGCGAGGTGGTCGTCGAGGCCGTCCGCAAGATCGGCTATCTCGGCGTTGGCACCATCGAGTTCCTCTACGAGAACGGGGAATTCTTCTTCATCGAGATGAATACCCGCCTGCAGGTCGAGCACCCGGTGACAGAAGCCATCACGGGCATCGACCTGGTGCGCGAGCAGATCCGAATCGCGGCGGGCCTGCCCCTGTCCTTCAGCCAGAAGGACATCACCTTTGAGGGGCACGCCATCGAGTGCCGGATCAACGCTGAGAACCCGCGGACCTTCACCCCCTCGCCGGGGCTTGTGACGGATTTCCACGCCCCCGGGGGCCTCGGCGTCCGGCTGGACAGCGCCATCTACGCCGGCTACGCCATTCCGCCCTACTACGACAGCCTGATCGGCAAGCTGATCGTCCACGGGCGTGACCGCGAAGAATGCATCGCCCGGCTCAGCCGTTGCCTCGGCGAAATGGTGGTCGGCGGTATCGAGACGACGATCCCCCTCTTCCAGGACCTCCTGCTCCAGCCGGACTTCGTCATGGGCGACTACACGATCCACTGGCTGGAATCCTGGCTGAAGGATCTCGCGGAGGCCAGGTGACCCCGGCTTCCCGTCGACACCCGGCGCTGGATTTCTACGCTCGCGGGGTCTTCCCCATGGCGGACTCGCCCTCTGCGCCCGAAGTCTTCCTGGTCGAGCCCGAGTTCCGCGGAGTCTTCCCGCTGGACCGCCTCCAGTTGCCCCGCAGGCTCCAGAGGACCCTTCGGCAGGACGCCTTCGAGGTCCGTATCAACTCGGATTTCGAGGCCGTGCTGGCTGCCTGCGCCAATCCGGACCGCCCCGGCGCCTGGATCAACCCGGCCCTCCTGGGGATGTACCGCAGCCTTCATGCCGAGGGAGCCGCCCACTCAGTGGAGGCCTGGCGCGGGGGCCATCTGGTCGGCGGGCTGTTCGGGGTCTCTCTTCGCGGTGCCTTCTTCGGGGAGAGTATGTTCTCGTTCGAGACAGACGCCTCGAAGGTCGCCCTCGCCCACCTCGCGGCGCAGTTGATCCGCGGCGGCCACAGGCTCCTCGACGCCCAGTTCATAACGGACCATCTCGCCAGTCTCGGAGCCGAGGAGATCCCCCGGGACGTCTACCTTGAGCGACTGGCGGCGGCGCTGGAGGTTGAAGGCCGGCTGACGGAGGCTGCGCCCCTCAGCGGCGCAGCGGTCCTGCAGGTGATCAGCCAGGCGTCGTAAACCGGATGCTCGGGGCCACTGAGCCCCGGCGAAGAGGCATAGATCCAGCCCTTGAAGACCTGGCGGGCCCCGGGTGCTGCCCGGCCAGCCTGGGGCTTGGGCTGGGAGTCCACTGTCAGGTAAGCGATGGTGTCCTCGGTCGGCTCATCCCCGGCGGTATGCTCACAGGCGCGGACCGTAAGGATCAGGGACTTGTAGCGGACAGGCTGACCGACAGGCGCCTCGAAGCGGATGGTCTCTGCCGTCACCTTGTCCACGGCCTGGAGGACGGCGACGGCGAACCTCTCCCTCTGGCGCACGCTTTCGACAGGCAGGTCGGCGACCCTGCGCTCCGGCAGTTCGGCTGGTGCCAACTGGGAGGCTGGTACGGGTGGAGCCACTGCAGGCGGCGGCGCCTCGACCACGGCTGGCGGGGCCTCTTCCTCGATGACCGCCGGCGTGGCCGCCTCGGCTTCCGAAGCCTGCAGAGGCGCCTCAGCGGAACCGGGCGGGGAAGCGGGTGGGGCGTCGGCTGCAGTTTCGGGTGCCGGAGCCGGAACCTGCTGGGCCGGTGCCAGGGCCGCAGGGGCGAGACCCGCCGTCACCGCAAGGGCGATCACGGCCAGGCGTCGGCTGTGCGGTCTCAGGGCCATGCTATTCGGGCCGCCAGGCCTCGTAGTCGCCAGCGGCGCGCTGACGCTCCCCGCCGCGAGTGATCGAGCCCTTGGGCCGCCAGGCGTGGATCGTGCCCGTCATGTTGGGAAGGTGATCCTTCTCCCAGGCCTTCCGGGGCAAGGTTGCCTGGGTGGGTAGCTCGTCGAAGGTGTAATGCAGCCAACCGTGCCACTCGGCGGGCACTTTGGAGGCGTCGGGATAGCCCTTGTAGATCACCCAGCGGCGGCGTCGGCCGTCATAGGAATCCTTGGCGTCCCGGGCTTCGAAATAGCGGTTGCCGTAGTCGTCCTGGCCCACGGGGACGCCCCTGCGCTTGATATGGAACCCGGCGCCGATGGTTGCGCCGTTCCACCAGGTGAAGATCGCCTTCAGCATGCGCGTTCCGGTCCACTCAGATTGATTGCGGCCGGACTATAGGTCGCCCGCCCCCGAGCGTCCAGCGATCAGGAAACCTCAACATCTTGTGGATCAGGGCCATCTGACCCGCAACATCTGTTGCCCGCGGCTGGGCACGGTCCTAACCTGAACGGAGTGGAGGCCGATCTCATGCACACCCCGCCCGTTCTGGAGTCCCGGCAGGTCGAACTGAGCGACCGGTGCGTCGAGGTCCTGGCGCCAGCCGATTGGACCCAGCCCCAGGTCGAAGCCTGGATGGAAGTGCTTGGAGGCACCGAGGACCTGGGCGCGGCTCTCCAGGGACTGGCCGCAGATCTCGCCCGCAACGCTCAGAGCCAGGGGCTGGGGGATCGCCTGGCCGCCCTGATGCTGAACGGAGCCGCGGCAGTCGGCCTTCCCGCGGGTCCCGCTCCCGAGATCCTGGAGGCGTCGGATCCGGGTCTCGAGGCCCGCCTCCAGGCCCTGGCCGCCAGCCTGCGGGGCGAGCGCCTCGCCCAGGCCGCTGCGGAGGCGGCGGCGGGTCCCATGCAGGGCGTCCTCGACGCTGTCTCCCGCTGTGCCGGGGACCGCGACGCCTGCGCCTCGCCGGCCGGCAATCCCGTCCTGGCCCGGGCCATCGAGCGCGCCCGCGCCGCCGGGGCACCGGACGACCTGATCCTTGAGGCCATCGACCTTGCCCGGCGCGGCGAAACGACCTGGCGGCAGGCGCTTGCCCCACCGCCGGGAGAACCGCTGCGGATGGTGGTCTCGCGGGGAAGTTCCGCCACTCCGAACCTGGGACTCCTGGCCCCGACAGGCGGCATGGGCCTGGCACCAGACGCCGGGACGGCGGTCGCCCTTGCCGCTGCAGCTGGCCGCGTGCGCGGTGCCGTCAACCTGGGTGCCTTCGGCCTCGGCGAAGACTTTGAGGCCTCACGGTTCGAGGCCGCCGTCACCGACCTCGCCACAGCCCTGGCGGGGTCCGGGCGTCCGGGCCTGATCGGCCTGGGGGGGCTGGGCGACTGGCTGCTGGCCCACGGACTCGCCTATGGCTCAGAGCCCGCGCGCAAGGCGGCGCGTGACCTGTTCACGACGGCCCGGCGCGCTATTCCCGAAGGCCTGGACGTGGGGCTGGCCCTCTTCAGCGACCCTGATCTCGCCCTGCGACTGGGCGGAGCCGATCCCTCCGGCGCCCCCTCCCCGGGTCCGGTGATTACCGTCGAGACCGCAGACGCTGAAGGCTACCGCACCCTTTCCGGGGCCTCCCTCCGGGCCCTTGATGGTCTCGGGATCGATGTCGCCGAAGCTCGACTCCACGCCCTTGGCCTGCGGGACCTCTCTGGTGCCCCCGGGGTCGACCGGGCCGCTCTTGAGGCCCGCGGCTTCACAGACCACGAGATCGCCGCTGTCGAGTCGGCCCTTCCCATGGCCACCCGCCTGTCGGACGCCCTGTCGGTCCGGGTGATCGACCCCGGCTTCCTGACCGATGTCCTGGGCCTGACCGAGGCCGAGCTGGCCGACCCGGCCCTCGATCTCCTGGAGCGCATGGGCTTCAGCCCCGAGCAGGTCGCCCTCAGCGACGCCGCCATCGCCGGCTCGGGTCGGTTGTCCGATCTCCCGGGCCTGACCGAGGCCCAGGCCGCAGCCCTGGCGACGGGCGCCGAGATCGCCGTCGCCGACAGGGTCGCCATGGCCGCAATCCTCGCCCCCCTGCTGGCCACGCCGCCCGTGGTGGCCTTCGAGGCCGAAGCCGAAGCCCTCGTTGCCATCCTGGAGGGCCTGGAAGCCACCGGCGGCGTCATCCTGCGCCCCCGGATCCGCAGAGGCCTGCTGGAGCGCCAAAGGCTGGGCACCCCGGCCCCTGTGGCTGCCGCAGCTCCGCCCCCCGCCCCGGAGCCTGAGGAGCGGATCATCGAGCGACGCATCGAGGTCGAGCGCCCGCCCACCCGGCGCAAGCTGCCCGATCGCCGGAAGGGCTACATCCAGAAGGCCTCGGTGGGCGGCCACAAGGTCTACCTCCACACCGGCGAATACGATGACGGCGAGCTGGGTGAGATCTTCATCGACATGCACAAGGAAGGGGCCGCCTTCCGCTCGCTGATGAACAACTTCGCGGTCTCGATCTCGATCGGCCTCCAGTACGGGGTGCCCCTCGACGACTTCGTGGACGCCTTCGTCTTCACGCGCTTCGAGCCGGCGGGCCAGGTGACCGGCAACGACTCCGTCCGTTCCGCGACCTCGATCCTCGACTACATCTTCCGTGAGCTCGGCATCTCCTATCTCGGCCGCAACGACCTGGCGAACGCCGACGGCGAGTTGAACGCGGACGGCCTGGGCCGCGGCGCCGCCGATGGCCAGCCCCTGGAGGATTCCGAACCCCAGCCCGCATCACGGTTCATCTCCCGCGGGTTCTCCCGGGGGGCGGCGCCCGACAACCTCGTCTTCCTGCCAACGGCGCAGGAGCGCGGCGCGCTTGGCGGACTGCGCAGGGACGCCGACGTCTGCCCGGACTGCGGCGACACGGCCCTGGTGCGAAAGGGTGCAGACCTCATCTGCGACACCTGCGGCGTCCGCGCCGAGGGCGACCTCACCGGCTGACGGCTCTGCATCAAGAGAGCCAGATCACGTCGCGGCAGCTTGGGCGTTCTACCCGTGAGCAGACCTTCCCGCTTCCGCTGGGTGAAACTCAAGGTTGCGCCGGTCCGCTGTGCGCCAGGCGTCACTCATGGACAGCCCCTTGTGTCACCTCTTGGGCGTCAGCTTCACCAGCTTCCCGTCGGAGCCGCGCAGGCCATCGGTGAGAAGATAGATTGAGCCGTCAGGCCCCTCCTCCGGCTCGCGAATGCGCGTACCCAGCGCGAACTGGTCGCCCTTCGTGGCCTCGGGTCCGTTGACATCGACCCTGACCAGACTCCGACTGGACAGACCGCCGATGAAGAGATCGCCGCGCCACTGCGGCCAGAGCTTGCCGGAATAGACCATCATCCCCCCGGGCGATATGGCGGGATTCCACCAGACCTTCGGCGCCTCAAAGCCGTCGCCAGGGCGATGATCCGGGATCGCCGCCCCATTGGTCGGCGGGCGCGGGTAGTTGTCGCCATTGGAGACGATCGGCCATCCGTAGTTGCGGCCGGGCAGGATCAGATTGACCTCGTCCCCGCCCAGAGGGCCCATCTCCTGCTCCCACAGGTTGCCGTTTGCGTCGAATGCCAGGCCGAGGAGGTTGCGGTGGCCATAGGTCCAGATGGCGGGATCACCGCCGCGCGCCGCCAGGGGATTGCCAGCTGCCGGCGTGCCGTCGTCGTTGAGGCGCAGAACCTTGCCTGAGAGGATTTTGATATCCTGCGGCTCCGTGCGCTGGAAACCGTCCCACTGCTGGCGATCACCGACGGTGAAAAACAGCTTGCCCTCGGGCGAGAACGCGATGCGGCCAGAATAGTGGCCCGTCTTGGCGTCATACTTGGGGCCACGGAAAAGCGTCTGCACGTTGCGTAGCGACGGGGCGTCTCCGTCGTTGAACACGCCGCGCGCCAGGACCACGCTCGTATCCTTCCCGGCGGCTTCCGAATAGCTGAGGTAAACCATCCGGTTCTTGGCGAACCGGGGGTGAAGCACGACATCCATCAGCCCGCCCTGTCCCTGGGACATCACGGCGGGGGTGCCGGTCACGGTCTTTCGCTGTTTGCCGTCTGCTGAGAGCATTACCAGCTGGCCAGCCTTCTCGGTGATCAACATGCGGCCGTCAGGCAGGAAGGTCATGGCCCAGGGCTGGTCGAGGTCGGCGATTTCCTCGATCCGGAACGGCGCGTTGGGTGGGGCTGAGGGCTCTGTCATGGCCGCGACGGCGGCGACGGCCCCGCCGGTCAGCACCAATGCGCCGGCGAGCGCAATCGCCCACGAACGAGGAGAACGGTCCGGCTTGTTCGTAACCGTCGAGGTCGGCTTGATCATGGGCGGTCACCTGTCGAGGGGTTAAGATCGTGGCCCGCCGCGGATACTGCCGTGCGCATCCCGCTAATCGACGACCCTGTCTTCGCTTCGATGTTTCTGAGCGGGTTCGCTCTGGCTTGTTCCGGATCGCTCACGACGCCTCCAAATTTGCTCGCCACCCCGGACATTGAATTAGCGGCACGCGGCTGACAATGACCGTTTCGGGTCGAATTTCACCGTTGGCTCGGCACCTGGGAGCGGACCCTCACCGAGCCGTCCCCAACGGGTCTCCAATGCCAGGTTTTGTCCCCTAGCGGGCACCCAGGCGGACCAGTACGGCCCGGGGGATTCCCAGGTTGGCGATCACCGGTTTCTGGTCGCGCATGCCGCAGGCTTCCCGCTGGATAAACAGGGCCCAGACTGCCTCGGCAGCCGCCTTCAGGAGCGCCTCCCGACCCTCCGAGGACAGGCTGGTCTCATCGTTCAGCCGGGCCAGGGCAGCCTCCGCACGGGCACCCGCGCGGCCGAGCGTGGCCGCGGCTTCGGAGATCAACTCGGCCTCGAGGACGCTGAAGCCGGTCTCTCGGTCGAGCCGGGTCGAGTTTCCGAGATCCGGAAGGCGCAGGCTCATAAAGTCGGCTCCACAGGGGCGATCCTGTCAGAGTTACAGCATTTTAAGTGGCGCGCCACCGGGGCGGCCGTCATAGGCATCCCCATGTTCTCGCATGTGCTTGGTGTCGTTTTCAGAAGGCTTTGCCCCGTCCTCGCCGGCGGCCTCCTCGTGGCGCCCATGGCAGCCCAGGCCCTGACCGTGGTTCCCGAACGCGACATCCCCCGGATGGTCAGCTTCGGCGGTGCCTGCGTCAGATGCGATCTTTCGGGACGACAGCTTTCGGGTGCCCGATTCCTGGGGGCGGATTTCTCGGGGTCGGTCCTCATCGGCGCCGATCTCAGGGACGCCAGTATGACCGGCGCGGACTTCAGCCGGTCTGACCTCTCCAGCAGCGACCTGACCGGTGCAAACATCACCGGCGCTGACTTCGAGGGCGCACGCCTCAGGGAAGTCCGTCTGGACAGCGCCTGGATCCGGGGCGTCAGCTTCACCGGCAGCGATCTGGAAGGGGCCAGCCTGAGGGGCGTGGTCTTTTCGGGCGTCGACCTGAGCGGCGCGCGGAACCTCAGGCAGGAACAGCTTGATGCCGCCTGCGCCCAGGGCGCCGTCAAGCTACCTAGAGGCATGTTCCTCAGGGCCTGTGCCGGCGGCACCTCGCCCCGCTGACCCCGGGGGCTAGGCCTTGAGCGGCAGGGCCGGACGGATGTGAAGCTCCTTGAGCTGTCGCTCGCCCACCCCCGACGGCGCGCTCATCAGAAGGTCCTGGCCCTGCTGGTTCATCGGGAAGGCGATGACCTCGCGGATGGCCGTCTGGCCAGCCAGCAGCATGACGATCCGGTCGATGCCGGGCGCCAGGCCCCCGTGCGGCGGCGCGCCGTAGCGGAAGGCGTTGAGCATGCCACCGAAGGCGCTTTCCACGTCCCCAGCGCCCATGCCGACGATCTCGAAGGCCCGCAGCATGACGTCCGCCCGGTGGTTCCGGATGGCGCCCGAGCAGAGCTCGTAGCCGTTGCAGACGATGTCGTACTGGTAGGCCAGGATCTCCAGCGGATCGCGGGTGTTGAGCGCCTCAAGCTCGCCCTGGGGCATGGAGAAGGGGTTGTGGGAGAAGTCCACCAGGCCCGTCTCCTCGTTCAGCTCGAACATCGGGAAGTCGACGATCCAGACGAATTCGAAGCGGTTCTCGTCCACCAGGCCCAGCTCGGTCCCGACCCGGGTGCGGGCCAGGCCGGCGAACTTGGTGAAGACCTTGGGGTCGCCGCCCACGAAGAAGGCGGCATCGCCCACCTTGAGGCCCAGCTGTTCGCGGATGGCCTCGGTGCGCTCTGGCCCGAGGTTCTTGGCGATCGGCCCTGCGCCGCCCTCCTCGCCCTCGCGCCAGAAAATGTAGCCCAGGCCGGGCTGGCCTTCGGACTGGGCCCAGCTGTTCATGCGATCGCAGAAGGCCCGGCTGCCGCCGCCCGGTGCCGGGATGGCCCAGATGGCGGCCTTCGGGCCCTCCAGCATGCGGGCGAAGACACCAAAGCCACCGCCCCGGAAGGGCTCGGAGACATCCTGCATGACCAGGGGGTTGCGCAGGTCCGGCTTGTCGGAGCCGTACTTCTGCATGGCCTCCCGGTAGGGGATGCGCGGGAAGGGATAGGGGGTGACCGGCTTGCCCTCGGCGAACTCCTCGAAGACCCCGTGCATGACGGGCTCGATGGCGGCGAAGACGTCCTCCTGGGTCACAAAGCTCATCTCGACGTCGAGCTGGTAGAATTCCAGGCTGCGGTCGGCCCGCAGGTCCTCGTCCCGGAAACAGGGGGCGATCTGGAAGTACCGGTCGAAGCCCGACACCATCAGCAGCTGCTTGAACTGCTGGGGCGCCTGAGGAAGGGCGTAGAAGGTCCCGGGATGCACCCGCGACGGCACCAGGAAGTCCCGGGCGCCTTCCGGCGACGAGGCCGTCAGGATCGGGGTCTGGTACTCCAGGAAGCCCTGGCCGATCATCCGGTTGCGGATCGAGTGGATGACCTTCGAGCGCAGGACGATGTTGCGATGCAGGGTCTCGCGGCGCAGGTCCAGGTACCGATGCTTGAGCCGGATCTCTTCCGGATAGTCGGGCTCGCCAAAGACCGGCAGGGGCAGTTCGGCGGCCTCGGACAGGACTTCGACGGCGCGCACGCGCACTTCGACCTCACCGGTACCGAGGTTGGGGTTCACGGTCTCGGGGGTGCGGGCCACCACCTCACCGTCCACGCGAATGACGCTCTCCGCGCGCAGCCGCTCGATGGTGTCGAAGCCGGGGGTTTCCGGCGCGAAGACCAGCTGGGTCAGGCCGTAATGGTCGCGCAGGTCCACGAAGACCAGGCCGCCATGGTCGCGCTTGCGATGGATCCAACCTGACAGGCGGACGGATTGGCCGGTGTCGCCGGCGCGCAGGGCGCCGCAGGTGTGGGTGCGATAGGCGTGCATGGGGTCGCAAGGGCTCCGGAATCCAAGGCGCGGAAGGGCGCACGCAAGGGGCGGAAAGTCAAGGTTTCCGCCCCCGCAAGCGCGGTCTGGAGCCCTCCCCGACGCCTACTTCGCCGGGTCGACCAGGGCCTGGTAGGTCAGGGTCCGGGCGGCCGTGCCCAGGTCCTCGCCGCCGGTGCCGCCGAGGCGCTGGACCATGCCCACGAAGTAGAGGTCATTGGTTGGATCCACCCAGAACCAGGTGCCGGCGGCACCGCCCCAGCTCATGGTGTTCTTGCCTTCGAGGCTGCCCGCCGCCCGGGGGTCGATGTTGACCATGAAGTCCAGGCCGAAGCCGATGGCCTCATTGAAGCGCGAACCCGAGGTGCCGTTGGTGGTGACCAGGACGCTCTTCGGGATGACATTGGTTCCCATCAACTCCACCGAGGCCGGGGCGAGGATCCGGGCGCCGTCCAGTTCGCCGCCGTTCAGCAGCATCTGCGAGAAGCGGCCGTAATCGCTGGTGGTCGAGACCAGGCCGCCACCACCGGACTCCATGGCCGGGGCCCTCGTGTAATCCGGCGGCGGGTTGTCGAAGATGGCGGTGGCGAGCGTGTTCTGGCGGGTCTTGGGATCCGTCATGTAGAGGGTCGCCAGACGATCCGTCTTGCCGGCGGGAACGTAGAATCCGGTATCGACCATCTTGAGCGGGCGGAAGATGCGCGCCTCCATGAAGGCGCCGAGGGTCTGGCCGCTGATCCGCTCGACGATCGCCCCCTGGATGTCCACGGACACCGAATAGGACCAGGCCGTACCGGGCTGGAACATGAGCGGGATGTCGGCCGTCCGGGTGATCATGTCGTTGAGCCCGGTGGCCCCCAGCACTCGCTTTTCGCGGAACATCCGGTCCACCGGATGCTTGTCGCCCAGCCCGTAGCCGAAGCCGGCGGTGTGGCTCATGATCTCGCGCATGGTGGGCGGACGTTCCGCCGGCACGGTGATCATGTTGCCCTTGTCGTCGACCCCGGTCATGACCTTCAGGTTCTTGAATTCCGGGATGAACTTGGTCACCGGGTCATCCAGCTTCCACTTGCCCTCTTCGAAGAGGATCATCATGGCCACGCCGGTGATCGGCTTGGTCATGGAGTAGATGCGGAAGATGGTGTCCTTCTCCATCGGCGCGCCGGTGGCGAGGTCCTTCTTGCCGTAGGTCTTGAAGTCGACCACCTGGCCGTGGCGGACCAGGAGGGTAGTCATGCCGGCCACGCGACCGTCGGCGACGACCTTGGCCATGGCCTCGTCCAGGCGCTTCAGGCGCGCGGAGTCAAAGCCGACGGCCTCTGGCGTCCCGGCGGCCGCCTTTCGCGGCGCCGCCTGGGCGGCGGGAGCCGACAGGAGAGCGGCGACGGCAAAGGCCGAGGCCAGGCTACGGAAAAAATGAGTCAATGGATTCCCCCCTAAAGAATGGGGCGCACACTAGCCGCCGCCTGCCACGGGCGCAAAGCCGGGAATCGGGTCGGGGCCTCAGGCCGGGCGGAAACGGCGGCTGGTGGGGAATCCCCTCGGCGCGGCGCGGCCGGAGCTCGCCCGGCGTCCCGCCCAGTCCCGCCACTCCGGCCAGGCGCGGGTGCGGCCCGCAGCGTCGATCCAGGCGGCACCGTCCTCGGCGCGGAACACCAGGGCGTCACGCAGGCCACCCTCCCGGTAGCCCTGAAGCCTGACCCCCTTGCCGCGCGGCATCTCCGGCAGTTCCTCCAGCGGAAAGACCAGGATCTTGCCGTTGTCTCCAATGACGGCCAGATGGTCGCCCTCAACAGGAAGGGCAAGGGCGGCCTTGCCCGTGCCGACACTCAGCACCTGCTTGCCCGCCTTGCGCATGGCGACAGCCTCGGCCTCGGGCAGCAGGAAGCCGTAGCCCTCGGTGGACGCGATCAGACGGCGCGCACCCGGGCGGTGCGGGAAGACCGCAACAATCTCTGTCCGGTCGTCCAGTTCGAGCATGAGCCGGAGGGGCTCGCCATGGCCCCGTCCGCCCGGAAGCTTGTCGCAGGCGAGGGTGAAGAACCGGCCGTCAGAGGCAAAAAGCAGAAGCTTGTCGGTGGTTTCCGCCGGAATGATGAAGCCCTGAGCGTCGCCTTCCTTGTACTTGATCTCCGAAGGGTCCTCGACCCGGCCCTTGATGGTGCGGATCCAGCCCCGCTCTGACAGGATGACCGTGACCGGCTCGCGGACAATGAGAGCCTCCAGGGCGGCGCCGGCGTCTACCACGGGTGCCGTCTCGAAGTTCGAGCGGCGGCGGGTCAGGCCGCC
>CAIWHQ010000207.1 GCA_903912465.1 uncultured Alphaproteobacteria bacterium
CTGGATGGCACCGAAGGCTGCCTCCGCTGCCAGGACACCGCTCTTCACCGCATTGTGGGAGCCCTTGATCCGCGGCACGTTGACCATGCCTGCCGAACAGCCCAGCAGGGCGCCGCCAGGGAAGTAGAGCTGGGGCAAGGACTGCTCACCGCCCTCGGTGATGGCCCGGGCACCGTAGGAGACGCGCTCGCCTCCCTCGAGGTAACAGCGGATCGCCGGATGGGTCTTGAACCGCTGGAACTCGTCGAAGGGTGAGAGATAGGGGTTCTTGTAGTTCAGGTGCACAACGAACCCGATGGACACGTAATTGTCCCCGAAGTGGTACATGAACGAGCCACCACCGGTCTGGTTGTCCAGGGGCCAGCCGAAGGTGTGCTGGGTCAGACCGGACACGAAGGCCGCGTCCGGCACCTTCCAGAGCTCCTTGATGCCGATGCCGAACTTCTGGGGCTCGCGCCCGTTGTTCAGGTCGAAGCGCGCCTGCAGTTGCTTGGCCAGTGACCCGCGCACGCCCTCCCCGATCAGGGTGTACTTGGCGTGCAGCTCGATGCCGGGCTGGTAGTCAGGACCCGGCTCGCCATCCTTGCCGATCCCGAAGACGCCGGCCACGACGCCCTTGACCGACCCATCGGCATTGAAGACCAGCTCCGAGGCCGCCATGCCGGGGTAGATCTCGACGCCAAGGCCCTCGGCATACTGGGCCAGCCAGCGACAGACATTGCCCAGGCTGGCGATGTAGTTGCCGTGGTTCAGCATCCACTTGGGAAAGGGCGCCCAGCTGACGTCGAGCTCACCGCTCGGGCCCAGCATCAGGAACTTGTCCTTGGTGACTGCCGTCTCGAGGGGAAGCCCAAGTTCCTTCCAGTCGGGAAGCAGCTCGGCGATGCCGCTGGGATCGATCACAGCGCCCGACAGGATATGCGCGCCGACCTCGGATCCCTTCTCGAGGACCGCGACGGAAATCTCGGATCCCGCAGCCTCGGCCATCTGCTTCAGGCGGATCGCGGCCGCCAGGCCCGATGGGCCGGCGCCGACGATGACCACGTCGTATTCCATCGCCTCACGTTCGAGGGTCTCGCTCATTTTGCGACCTCCGGTACGCCGGCCGCAACGCGCCCGGCCTTGTTCCCTTGAGGCCTTATCAATAGCTTGTGTCGGGTGGGTCAAGGGCGAATGGTGCCGGGCCTGTCGCCACCAGAGGAAATCCGCCGGAGATGAGCCGCCTGCTGGCAAGCACTGTCGCCGAAAGCCTGCTCGCCTTCTGGGCCGAGGCCGGGGTAGACGCTGTCCTGCTCGACACGCCTCCCGACCGAATCGCCGAGGGGCAGAGGCCTCTTGCGCCCCGTCTGGCGCCAGCACCTGCTATTCCGGGTAGAACGCAGGCGGCAGCGCCGGCACGACCCCTGGCCATCGAGGCGGCCCGGGAGGCCGCTTCGGCTTGTGGGACCCTGGAGTCCCTGGCCGAGGCGATCGAGGCCTTCGAAGGCTGTCCCATCCGGTTCGAAGGTGCCGCGACCCGATCGGTGTTTTCGCGCGGGCCGGCGGATGCGCCGGTGGTTGTGATCGGCGAGGCCCCCGGGGCCGAAGAGGACCGGTCGGGGCGGCCCTTCGTGGGCAAGGCCGGGCAGATGCTCGACCGGATGCTGGACGCCATCGGGCTGACCGACAGGGCCTTCATCACCAATACTGTTTTCTGGCGCCCTCCTGGGAACCGGACGCCGACCCCTGAGGAGCAACTGGCCTGCAAGCCCTTCGTCGAGCAGGCCATCCGCCTGGTCAGGCCCCGGATGCTGTTGCTGGTCGGGGCCCCGGCCACCCGCTCCATGCTCGAGCAGGCTGAAGGGATCAATCGGCTGCATGGCCGCTGGTTCGAATGGCGGGCGACCGCCGGCGACCTGGAGCTGCCGGTCCTGCCGACCTTCCACCCCGCCTTCCTGATGCGGACCCCCTCGGCCAAGGCCATGGCCTGGGCGGACCTGAAGACCTTCGCCGAACGCCTGGACCGGCCTGGGCGGCCCTGAGGCCTCAGCCTGCGATCGCGAGCCGGGGCGCGCCCCGGGAGGCCCTTATCAGGCCCGCTTCCAGGCTGGTGCCGGCAGGCAGGTCCAAAAGCCGGCGGCGAGACGTGACAAGACCTCGTGGAGACGCCAGGAAACCGAGGCCCGGCAGGGTCGGTCCCGTCAAAGCGAGTCCCTTCGACGCGGCCCCAGCGCCCAGTTCCGCAAGGTTGCGACCCAGCCGGTCAAGCGCAAAGGCGTCCAGGCGAAGCCCGGGCGCGGCCAGGAGGATCAGGTCGCTGCGCGCCTGACGCACCGCGACGTCCAGACCACCGGACACCCGGCAGGCGCCCGCATCCTCGCAAAGGGCGATGAACTGCGGATCATCCACCTCAAGCTCCAGGACCAGGACATCGCGAATGAGACCCTTGATGGCTCCCGGCACGAGATCGGACAGGAGGCCGGTAAGTTGGGCCGATTGGCCTCCCGAATGGGTGATGACGGACAGCATGCCCCCATGAGCCGGGAGCAGCGGGTGAGGTCAAGTGCGGCCAGACTGGGGATGCCTCAGGCGGCGGCGTGCTGCTAAGGTCCGTATTGGGACGACCTTCTGAGGGAGAGACACTTGGATCCGGCAGTGAGCCTGGTCGGGCGCCTGGTCTGCGGTCTGGCCGCCGGGCTTGTTCTACAGTGCGGCCACCCGGCGATGGCCCGGGCGGAAGGCGCCGTGCAGGACACCGTCTTCCAGGCCCTCGCCTCCAATGAGGAGGCCTACTGCAGCCGGATCGCCCTCATCCGGTCGGCGCAGGCCAGGATCGACATCCAGACCTACATTCTTACGCCTGACATCACTGGGTCGGGGCTGATCCGTGAGATGGAGGCGGCCGCGGGCCGGGGCGTCGCGATCCGGTTGTTGCTGGACGACTACGGCTCCCATGAAGCCAAGACGCGGCTGGATCGCCTGCGCCGGATGCCCGGGGTGGAGGTCCGCTACATTAATCCCTCGAAGCATCAGGGACTGGCCCGCCGGGTCGACTACATCGTGGACTTCCGTCGCCTGAACCGGCGCATGCACAACAAGTCCTTCATCGTCGACGACCGGTCGGCGATTGTCGGTGGCCGCAACATCGGGGATGTCTATTTCCGTAGCGGCGAGGTGATGTTCGCGGACCTCGACGTCATCGTCGAAGGGGCGGCTCTCGCGGACCTGCGGCGCGTCTTCGACCTTTACTGGAACTCGACGGTAGCGACGCCGCTGGACGATATCGCGCCTCTACCCTCAAAGCCGAGGGCGCAGCGGGACCCCTCGCCGGAGAAGGTTCCCGACTGCACCACAGACCAGGCCACCGCCTCTGCTCCCAGGCAGACCGCCTCGGCCGTGGTTCTGTCGGACCCGCCCTCGAAGATCGATCGCGACCGGGGGGAAGCACCGATCCTGGATCCGATCCAGGACCAGATCCGGCAAGAACTGGCATCCCCCTCGCACTCGTTTTTCATCGTATCGCCCTACTTCATACCAAGCGATGGGTGGGTGGACGAACTTGTCGCCCTTCGGGCCAGGGGCGTGGACGTACGGGTCCTGACCAATTCCGCATTGGCCACCAATTCGACGCCGGTCCATGCCGCCTATTCGAAGTACAGGCGCGAACTGACCGAGGGCGGTGTCCGGCTATTCGAATTCAAGCCCACGGCCTCGCCGGTCCAGGAGCCCGAGCTGGAGTTGGGTTCCGTGCGGTCACGCTCAACCCTTCACGCCAAGACCTTTGCCGTGGATGGCGAAAGGGTCTTCGTGGGGTCCTTCAACTTTGATCCGCGCTCGGTGGACCTGAACACGGAAATGGGCCTGATCCTGCGAAGCCCCGCCGCAGCGAGCACCATCCAGTCCCTGTTCGAAAACGGGCTGCGCGCCTCGGCGTACGAAGTGCAGTCAAGCCCGGGCGGCCTGGTCTGGATCGACCGAAGCGGAGATGCCGAGAAAGCCCTGGACCGCGAGCCCGGGCTGAACCTCCTGCGGCGGGCCTGGCTGAAGGTGCTCGCCATCGCCCCGATCGAACACCTGCTGTGAGGCTGGGGGTGTCGGCCCTCAGACGGCCAGCTTCAGGGCCTCCGCCAGCCGCTCTTCCTTCAGCTTCTCAGCGACAAGGAAGGCCAGTTCCAGGGCCTGCTCGCCGTTGAGACGGGGATCGCAGTGGGTATGATAGCGGTCGGCGAGTTCGCCCTCGGACAGGGCCCGCGCACCGCCCAGGCATTCCGTGACGTTCTGGCCGGTCATTTCGAGATGAACGCCGCCGGGATGAACACCCTCGGCCCGGCAGATCTCCACGAAGCTCTTCACCTCGGACAGGATCCGGTCGAAGGGACGGGTCTTGTAACCGGTCGCTGCGGTCAGGGTGTTGCCGTGCATGGGATCGATGGCCCAGACCACCCGGGCACCGGCGGCGCGGGTCGCCTTCAGAAGGCCTGGCAGACGCCCGGCAATCTTGTCGTGGCCAAAACGACCGTAGAGCGTAAGCCGCCCAGGCTCGTTGTCCGGGTTCAGGATGTCGATCAGGCGCAGGAGTTCATCGGCCTCAAGGGTCGGACCGACCTTCATGCCAATCGGATTCTTGATGCCCCGGAAGAACTCCAGGTGGGCGCCGTCAATCTGGCGGGTACGCTCCCCGATCCACAG
>CAIWHQ010000208.1 GCA_903912465.1 uncultured Alphaproteobacteria bacterium
GGGCCCCTGCCGTCGGAGGGTGCGACAAACCTCAGGCTGGCATTGTTCAGCCTAACGACGGGGTCGCCCCCGGACATCTCCAGGGGTGACCCGGTGACCACACTCCACAGTCGCGCGGCGGCGATGGGATCGTCGGCCTGAAGCTCGACGCCCGTGAAGTCGATGACGAGGTCCTGGCGGACCTTGTCCTCCCAGCCCGTACCGCCGGCTGGCGGCCAGGGACCGGCGAGGTCGCCGTTTTCGTCCCACTCCACGTCCAGGAAGGTGGTCTTCAGGTCGCCGGGATGCAGCTGGATGAGGGTCCAGCCCTGGCGGGCCGACTCCCAGGCCACCCGAACACCCGAACTGGCGGCGCGGGTTCGGACCGCCTCAAGCGCCTCGATCGTCGGCGTCTGGGTGATGACCATGTAGCCACCGTTTCCGTTGCGCCGTTCGAGATACCGCCCGGCCGCGGTGTCAGGCTTCACCGGGGCGACCACCTCGAAGAAGTTCCGGCCCACCGGCAGGAGGGTGTTCTCGAGGCCGAAGACGGCGACGCCCGGGTCGATGAAGCAACGGGCCAGGCCGAAGACCGCCTCGAAGTCCTGGAGCACCGGCTCCAGCCTTTCTGCGACAAGGGCGACCTGCCTCAGATGAACGGTCATGTTGCGCCTCCCCGGCCCCCGAATTCTGTTGGCCTCCACCCTGAGGTCGCCGGGACGGGGTGACAAGTCCCCGGCGGACACCGAAGGCGAGACCGGCCATGCCCATGGCCATCTGGAGTTCCTGGAAGCTGTCGGCGATCCCGCCTCGGCGGTGTCGAGGAACATCTCTGCCTTCTGGTCGGGGGCGAGCGGATCTGCGGCGTCCTGGACGGCAAGGTCGAGCGCCCGCGCGCGGACGGAAAGGCCTCCTCGGTGATCTCCCTGCACTTCCCGCTGGCCGATGCGCAGAAGGCTGTTTTTCGGTTGCCGGCAGTCCAGGTCCTGGTGGGCTTCGATCACGAGGCCTACGCCTGCATGACGGCCCTGAGCCCAGCCATACGGGCTGAGCTGGCGCGCGACCTCTCCTGACCGGCGCCAGCGGACGACATGGACAGGGCGGGCCTTCCCGTCGCATACGGAGGTCCGTGAGCACCGCCAAACCCCAGCGCCGCGCGGACATTGACTGGATCCGCATCGCCGCCTTCGGCGTGCTGATCCTCTACCATGTCGGCCTCGTCTATGCGCCGTGGGACTGGCATGTGCACAGCCCGCACACAGTGCAGGGTCTGGGACTGGCGGCCCTGGTCACAAACCCCTGGCGCCTGACCCTTCTGTTCATGGTCTCGGGGATCGCCCTGAGGTTCATGGTGCGGCGGACGCCACCCACGAAGGCGATCGGGCAGCGTCTGCGCCGACTGGTCCCGCCCCTGCTTTTCGGGATCCTCGTCCTGGTGCCGCCGCAGTCCTGGATCGAGGCGGTGGACAAGGGCAGCTTCTCAGGATCCCTCGGCACATGGTGGCTGTCCGAATTCAGCCCCGCGGGCCTGAGGGATGGCGTGCCCCTGAACCACATCTGGTTCGTGCTCTACATCACCGTCTACAGCGTCGCCGCCCTCGCCCTGGCCTCGGTCCCACGGGTTCTCAGCTGGCTGGAGACCCTGGTGGGCCGGCTCCTTGGAGGCGCAGGCCTGCTGGTCATACCGGTGATCTACCTGGCCCTGCTCCGACTCTGGATCTTCCCGTCTGCGGGGCTGACCAACCACATCACCGATGATCCCTACAACCACGCCATGTCCTTCGGCGTCTTCCTGACCGGGTTCCTCCTGGCCCTGCGTGACGACGTCTGGACCCGGTTCGAGCGCATGCGCTGGACCTCACTGGCCGTGGCCGCAGTCAGCCTGCCAGCCTTGGTCGCCCTGTCCCAGCCGGTGGACCAGCCGCCATCGTCTCCCGCCAACCTGGTCTTCGCAGTGTACCAGTGGGCCACCATCTGTGCCGTCCTGGGCTTTGGAAGCCGTCACCTGAGACGCGCCGATGGACCGGCCCTGAGGTACCTGACCGATGCAGTTTTTCCCTGTTACCTCGCCCACCAGACCCTGCTGGTGATCGCCGCCCACCTGCTCATTCCCCTGGGCCTGCCGGTCGGCGTCGAGGCCGGCCTTCTGGTGCTGATCACCCTCGGTGGCAGCCTGGCGGTCTATGAGATCGTCCGACGGAGCGGACCCCTTCGCCCCCTCTGGGGCCTGCGGCCAAGGCCGCGAACGCCATGACCCGGTTCCGCCGCCGCCGCTTCCTCCTGCAGATCGGGATTGCGGCGCCGATCCTCGCCTACGCCAGCGTCGGCCTGGCCGCCCTGACATGGCCGGGCTTCAACCACGCCAGACAGTACCTCAGCGAGCTGGGCGGTGCAGCGGCCCCCCATCCGGCCATCTTCAACGTCGGGGTCCTGGTCTCGGGCGCAGGTGCCGGCCTTGCGGGAATCGGCTTCGCCCTTTCCGTGCTGGCCCTGGGTGGCGCAAGGGTATCGGCCGCCATCATCGCCCTCTGCTTCGGCCTGGCCGGCGTCGGGTTGGTCCTGTCGAGCCTCTATCCCTGGCCAGACCCGAGACACCTCGCCATCAACCTGGGGCTGGGCATTCAGATCGCACCCCTGGCCCTGGTCTGGGCCCTGCGGCGGATCGAGGGCATGGGCCGGCTTCGGGTCTTCCTCCTCATCGTCTTCCTGGTCATGGCGGTCCTGACCATCCTGACCAAGCACCTGATCTTCAAGGGCCTGGTCAACGACGCCAATGTCGGCTGGTGGGAGCGGGCCTTCGCCATCGTCCTCGTCGGGTGGACCGGCGTCGCGGCCTACGCCCTTGAGCGGCGGCTTCTCGCCCTGGCCCGATCCGCCTCCGACGCCTGAGAATCGGGCGCCCGTCATCCGAAACCGCCTGAAGCCTGCGCAGACCTGTGTTCACGATTTCGTTATTGCAATTGCCGCAATGCAGCATAACATGTTTGTGATCATCTGCCCCCCGTCGGTGGATCCAGGGAGCGGCTCGGGAAATGGAAGGCGTTCGCAGCAGTGAGTTCGGCGTCCCGACAGGGAGCGCCTGGACGACCGCCGATACAGTGCGGGCCTGGCTACCCGAAGAC
>CAIWHQ010000209.1 GCA_903912465.1 uncultured Alphaproteobacteria bacterium
GACGATCCGGACATGTTCCCGGCCCAGTTCCCGGGCGTGCCGGCAGCCACAGGAATGGGCGATCATGTCGATCTCGCGGTTCAGGCTGCGGACATAGTTCGCGACGCGCTCGGCCTTGTCTTCGACGACCAGGCCGCGCTGCAGCCGGCGATTGTGGGTCGCGACCCCGGTCGGGCAGGTGTTCGTATGGCACCGCATGGCCTGGATGCAGCCCAGGGCGAACATGAAGCCCCTGGCGGAGTGGACAAAGTCGGCGCCGGTACACAGCGCCCAGGCGGCTTTCGCCGGGGTGACGAGCTTGCCCGAGGCGATCACCCGGACCCGATCCTTCAGGCCCGCGCTTCGCAGGGCGTCAATCGCGATCGGCAGGGCCTCCGCAATCGGCAGGGCCATATGGTCCAGGAGGGTCTGGGGGGCCGCGCCCGTGCCGCCCTCACCGCCATCTATCGTGAGGAAATCCGGGGCGTCCTGGGCACCCCGGCGGGCCAGGGCCTCGCAAAGATCGATCATGAAGCGGTCGTTGCCCAAGGCTGTCTTCACCCCGACGGGACGGCCTGTCAGGTCGCGAAGGCTGCAGATCCTGTCCAGCAACTGGTCGACGTTGGCGATGTCCGGGTGCCGGTTGGGACTGATTGAGTCCTGGCCCTCCGGAATCCCCCGGATCCGGGCGATCTCGGCGCTGACCTTGGCACCCGGCAGGACCCCGCCCTTGCCGGGCTTGGCGCCCTGGCTCAGCTTGATCTCGAAGGCCCTGACGGAGCGGGCGATCTCCTTTGCCCTTTCGTTCGAGAAGGCGCCATCGGGATCCCGCACCCCGTACCGCGCGGTGCCGATCTGCATGATCAGGTCGCAGTCGCCCTCAAGGTGATAGGGAGACAGGCCACCCTCGCCGGTGTCCATCCAGCATCCAGATATGCCGGCACCCCTGGAAAGGGCCTGGACGGCCGGCTGGGAGATGGCTCCAAAGCTCATCCCGGAGATGTTCACCACCGACCTGGCGAGGAAGGGCTGATCACAGGCGCCTTCCCCGATCGCCAGGGGCGGCGTTGGCAGCCTTTCTTCCTCGAGGACCGGAAAGGGGTGATTGACGAACAATACGGTGCCCGGTTCCCGACGGTCATTTGTCGAGCCAAAGCCGATGGTGCCGCCCTCGTTCTTGGCCTCCCGATAGACCCAGGACCGCGTGGCCCGGTTGAAGGGCATTTCCTCCCGGTCGCCGGCAAAGAAGTACTGACGGAAGTACTCGCCAAGCTGCTCCAGGCCGTAGCGGAAGTGGCCGATGATCGGGAAATTCCTGAGGACCGAGTGCCTCTGCTGCGTCAGGTCGTAGACCAATACGCCGCCCAGGAGGATCGCCAGACCGAAGCCAAGCACAAGCCCGAGGCTCTGTGTCAGGACATCGAAAACAGGGCCCATGGGCGTTCCCAGGTCAGTTTTCCACAGTCGAAATGTTCTGTTCGAAGTCCTTCAGGATATCCAGGACCTCGTCGATGGGCGCCGCCAGGGATCTGGCGTCCGGGAACCGATAGCGCCAGAAACTGGTGATGTGCGAGATGACGCCGATGCGTTCCCCCAGCATCAGGAACATCTTCGGCGCCCGCAGCAGGAAGTTCCGGAAGGCGAGGGGCTTGCCGTTCTTTGTGAGGTCGGCGAAGGCCCGGTCGTAGACGTCCAGGGCCTCGGTCACTTCCCGGCGCTTGAAGTCCACGGTCTCCACAAGGCGACGGCGCGTCCTGTCGATGTAGGCCATCAACTCGGCGTCCTTATGCCCGGTCACCCGGATCTGGGGCATTTCCCTCAGGACGTCGACAAGTTTCGGCCAAAGGTCGTTCAGTACCCACTTGTAGTAGAGGAAACCTTTCCAGCTGAAGACGCCCTCTTTGTAGTCTTCACCCTCTAGCCGCAAAGCGATCCGGAGGGGTTCGAGATGCTCGTTGATCTCCGTCGAAAGCAGAACCTGGACCAGTTTGCTGGAGTAGCTCGAACTTTCCCCAGAGGAGGCGTAGGTCAGGCGGATCAGGTTGTTGATTTCTCCCGCCACAAAATCCTGCATGCGCGCAAGGTCGGCTTCGGAGATCGCGAAATAGCAGGAGGCGATCGCGATGCCGCGTCGGTTGAGGTGCTCGCGCAGCAGGAAGGGGTCCAGCGAAGGGATTTCGTCGATAACAGAGAGGACGCGGATGTCGCGTTCCACATTGGACGAGTCTCCGGCCATCTCGCGGACGATATCCCGCCATCCCCGCTGGCCAACGAAGAAGGACCGGCCGCCCATCCTGAGGTCGGACCGCTCAAAGGGAATGATGATCTTGGTCGAGTTCTGGCGCTCGTCGTCGAAAACAAACCGCTCATCCATCCGGATACGGTGCTTCAGGACAAGGCACTCGTTCAGAAGCGGCGTCGTGAAGAAGGGCTTGTTGTGGTAATCAGGATCCGCTCTCTGGGAATTGGCGATAGCAACCAGGTTGAGAACCCGACTGGTCGACGCTGTCCTCTGGAGGGCCCCGAGATTGCGGACAGAACGGTCTGTAGTCGCCTGCCGCATGCCTTTGCCACTCCTGATGCCCGGGTACGCCTTGGCACGGTCGAAAACTGACGAGCGTATGTCACCGTCGAGGCCGAGAACCCGGCTGATCCTCTGGACTCAGGATCAACCCTCACCTCCGAGAGTGTATTCGAAATCCCTAACAATCTCTAACAGTTCCTCCGTCGCGACCTTCTCGACGACCCCTTCCGGAAAACGGAAACGCCAATAGCTGGCCACATGCGAGAGGGCGCCGATCCGCTCGCCGAGGAGGATGAACATTTCCGGGGTGCGCTGCAGGAAATTCGAGAAAGCGAGGGGTTTGCCATTTCGGGTCAGGTCGTTGAAGGCCGCCTCGTAGACCCGGATCGCCCCGACGACCTCCTCCAGAACGCCATTGACGCGGTCCGCCAGCCGTCGCCGCGCCGCGTCCAGCATCCTCTCCATCTCCCGATCCCTGAAACCACTGAGCTTCATGGTCAGGATTTCCCGGAGGAAGGGCGCAAGTTGGGGCCTGAGGTCGCTCAGCACCCACTGGTAATAGAGGAACCCCCTCCAGGCGAAGATGCCTTCCTCGAAATCATCAGGATCGAGTCGCAGGGCCGACCTTATGGGCTGGAGGGACTCCCCCTGCACGGGCGAGAGCAGCATCCTGATCATCCGGTTTGACCAACTCGACCCGTCGACCCGGTTCCTGTGCGAGATGTCCAGCAGGATTTCGATCTGCTTGCCCACGAAACTGTACATCTGCGCGATGTCGGACTCGGAGATATTGAAGTAGCACGGGGCTATATCCACCCCGCGCCGCCGCAGCTGCTCCCGGACCAGGAAGGGATCCAGAGAGGGAAGCTCATTCAGGGACTGGAGGACATGGATGTCCCGCTCAGGATTTCGATAGGCGCCGCAGATGTCGTCGACGACATCCCGCCACCCCTTCTGTTCGACCATGAAGGATCGTCCGCCGATCTTCAGGTCGGTCCGCTCGAAGGGAAGGATCACCTTCGTTCCGGTAACCCTGTCCGTGGGCAGAAGTCCGACTTCGTCGGAACGGATACGGTGTTTCAGGATGAGACTCTCGTTGAGCCTCGGAGAGGTGAAGAATGGTCTCTCGAGATAGTCCGTTTCATTTCGGTACAGGACCGAGGCCGACAGGAGGTTCAGGACCCGGGCGGTGGACGCCGATCTCTCAAGCAGGGCGAGGTCACGGACAGTGCGGTCGACATTGTTGGACTTTCGCATCCCGGACCCCAATTCCCCCGACCCCTGAGTGACTAGGGTCCCTGCGGCGAGTTAATATATTCCCGACGCTCGCCTGATGGGGATCCGGCGGCATGTCCGACCCCCAAACCTGCGCTTGCTGTTCAGTCAGCAATTCCCGCGCCAGTTCTCCACACGAAGGCGCTGAGCCCTCGTGATCGGGGAGTTTCGTAGGTCTTCGGTTTGGAAGGTTTGGAGGCCTGACCGAGAATCGAACTCGGGTGCACGGATTTGCAGTCCGCTGCGTCACCACTCCGCCATCAGGCCGCACCGGTCCTCACCGGGCAGCCGGATCGCTAACAGAAGGCGGGTGCGGGGGCAATCACGGAAGCCGCACTGCATTGCCTTGCCGTTGTGCGTCGCACTATAAGCCCCAAGGCCTCGAACCTATCCTTATCTTTCCGACCGGAGACGTCATGGGCGACACTGCCGAAGCCCGCCTGAATATGGTGGAGAGCCAGGTCCGGACGGCGGACGTGACCGACCTGCGGATCCAGGACGCCATGCGGCGGATCCCCCGGGAGTCCTTTCTGCCCGCGGACAAGGCCTTCATGGCCTATGCAGACATGGAGCCCGAATACGCGCCGGGGCTTCGGCTGCTCCGGCCTCGCGATGTCGCCAAGCTCGTGCAACTCGCGGCGCCGGTCGCCGGCGAGACGGCCCTGGCCATAGCTGCACCCTACGCCGCCGCCCTGTTGGAGGCCTGCGACGTCACGGTGGTCCGTCATGACGGGGATCCGGCAGGCGCGCTTCCGGCGGGTCCCTTCGATATCCTGGTCTGCGAGGGTGCCGTCGTCCGGGCGCCAGAGGCCTGGCTGGCCCTGCTTGCGCCGGGGGGCCGGGCGGCCTTGATCGAGCGGAACGGACCGGCGGGCCGCGCAATCATCCATGTCCGGACACCCGAAGCGATCGGCCGGCGCACCGGATTTGACTCCGCGCCGCCCTATCTGCCCGGGTTCGAGCCTCAGGCGGGCTTTGCATTTTGAGGTCGGCGTCTTCGCCGGAAACCGGATCGTAAGGTCCGGGTGAAAAAAGCTTAAGGTCAGGTCCACTGGCCTCCGGTGGAAACGAAGGTCATATAGGCGGGTGCTCCGCGCGTCCGGTTTTTGGGGATTCGAGATGATCATGCGACGTCGCAGCCGCTGGCTGGCTGCGGTCTCTCTGGCGGGACTCGCCCTTGCAGGCTCCGCAGCCTCCGCGGAAACCATGGCTGAGGCGATCGCCATGGCCTACGCCTCCAATCCGACTCTTCAGGCCCAGCGCGCCCAACTGCGGGCCCTGGACGAGAACTGGTACCAGGCCCGTTCCGGCTACCGGCCCACTCTTTCGGTGACGGGCCGCGCGACCTGGGCTGAGACGACCATACCCCGCACCGATCCCCTCGAGGATATTGAGAGCAACTCGGGCTCCGCCATCCTCTCCCTGAACCAGCCGATCTACACGGGCGGGCGTGTGTCCGCGGCCGTGTCGGCCTCGGAAGCGGACATCCTGTCCGGGCGCGAATCCCTCCGGCGCGCCGAGGCCCAGATCCTGGGCCAGGTCATCCAGTTCTACGTGGATGTCCGCCGCGACCAGGAAGCCCTCCGCATTCGCCAGACGAATGTCGCCGTCCTCCAGCGCCAGCTCGACGAGTCCCGGGCGCGGTTCGAGGTGGGCGAGATTACCCGGACCGACGTTGCCCAGTCCGAGGCCCGGCTTGCGGGGGCTGTCGCCTTGCTCAACTCCGCGCAGGCCATCCTCGCTACCTCCCGCGCCAACTACGAGGCGGTCGTCGGTCAGGCGCCCGGCGACCTCGCGCCGGAGCCTCCGATCGGTAGCCTCATGCCCGGCTCCATCGAGCAGGCCTGGGACCTGGCCGAGAACGGAAGCCCGATCATTCGCGCCGCAGAGTATGCCGAGCAGGCGAGCCGGGCCCGGATCGCCGGTGCCCGGGCTGAGCAGATGCCCTCCGTCGCCCTGCAGGGCCAGCTTGGCTACAACGGCCTGGCCAGCCCGCTGCACACAGACGCCTATTCCCGCGCCCTTTCGGGGGCTGCGGTTGTAACCGTGCCCCTCTTCACGGGTGGGCAGACCCTGTCGCGGGTGCGTGCCGCGGTCGAGCGGAACAATGCCGATCGGCTTGGAGTCGAGGCCGCCCGCCGGTCCGTCCGACAGACCATCACCCAGTCCTGGAGCGCGCTGCAGGCCGCCCAGAGCAATATCGAGGCCACGGACCAACAGGTCCGCGCCGCCCGGATCGCTGCGGAGGGCGTCCTCCAGGAGCAGAGGGTGGGGCTGCGCACCACGATCGACGTCCTCAACGCCGAGCAGGAACTTCGTGCCGCAGAGCTGTCCCAGATCAGTGCCCGTCGCGACGAGTATGTGGCGGCTGCGGGCGTGCTCAGCCAGGTTGGGCGACTGCAGGCCGGATACCTGGTGCCGGAAGTCTCCAGATACGACCCGGCGGTCAACTTCAACAACCTGAGGGTGACCTGGGGCTGGGTGCCCTGGGAAGTGCCCATCTCTGGCATCGACGGTGTCCTGACGCCCAAGCCGGTGGTGATCCCCGACCGGCCAATTCCGGTCGCTCCGGCAAGTTTGAAGACCGCACCCTCCCTGTAGAGGGGGGGTATCGCCCCGTCCTCAACCCTGCGGCGGCGCCAGGGCCGGGAATCGGTTATCTGTTAGGGGGGCGATGCCGGGTGACCGTCGGGAATTGCCTGTTAATGCGTCTGCGCCTAGCCTCAGGCGTGGGACTGTCCCTGGTCCGAATCGCGGTGGCGGATGTCTGACGACTCGAAATCAGAACCGACAATGGAGGAGATCCTCGCCTCCATCCGCCGCATCATCTCCGAAGATGATGTCGACCAGGCGGATGAGGCCGAGGAGGCGGAAGAGTTCGCGCCTTCGGAAACCGCCGAACCTGTGCTCGAAGAAGTGCCGGCGAGTCCTCGCGCCGCAGCACGCCTTCTGGATGAAGATCTCGGATCGGATGACGATCTTGTCCCCGTTGATGATCTCGTCCCCGTTGACGATCTCGTGCCGGACGAGGAGCCCGAGGATGTCCTTGTTCTCACGGACCGCGTCGACTCCCGCGATGACCTGGAACCCCGCAGGCCGGAACCCCGCCTCGTTTCGGATCCGACCGCAGCGGCTGCAGCCGCCGCCTTCGGGCATCTGTCCGCCTCGCTCCTGATGCCGCACGACCTGAGGACCCTCGAGGACGTGGTCCGCGAACTCCTCCGGCCCCTGCTCAAGCAGTGGCTCGACGATCACCTGCCCGACATCGTCGAGGCCCAGGTCCAGGCCGAGATCGAACGCATCTCCCGCGGCGGCAGGATGCGCTAGCCTGCCAATGCGCCCGCGCTGGATCGGCTTGACGCATGCAGTGAAGAAGCAGTGAGTGGTCTGAACGGCGGCGCGGGGAACTCGCTCTAATGCTCCTGGCTTTTCTAAACCGGCAAGGGACCTGGCTTCGCGCAACCCGGGGGTGGGTCACCGTCCTGGTCGCACTCGGACTTTTCCTCGCCGGGCCTTGCAAGACCTTCGCGGCGGAACCTCCGCCCCCTGAGTCCTACGGTCGGCTCCCGCAGATCGGGTCCGTCAGCCTCGCTCCGGGTGGGCAGGTCTTTGCTGCGCTTGTCCGAAACAGCGAAGGCGCGTTTGTCACGGTCTTCGACGCAGCAACCGCAAAGCCAATCGACATCCTGGCCCTCGGAAACGACAAGTTCCGGAGTATGTTTTGGATAGATGACGACCGCCTCGTCATCATCCGCTCCATCACCTCGAGGATCGAGGGCGTGATGGCGGTTAAGGGCGAACAGTTCGTAGCCCTTGAGCACAATTTCCGCACGCGTCGCGGCCGTCCGCTTCTCGCGGACGGTGACAGGGCCCTGAATACAGTGGTGGGCGATGTGGTGCGGGTCCGGCCCCCTACACGCCCGGCCAGTCTCATCCTGGGGGGTATGAACTTTCCCCAATCGACCGGGGTTTACACCCTCTTCGAACAGGGGGCTTCGGGTCGCCCAGAGGTCGTCGCCCAGGGGCAGCGGGATACGGTCGACTGGATCGTCGGTCCTGATGGAACCGTCCTGGGCGAGGTCCGACAGTCCCGAACCAGCGGCAACTGGCAGGTCCTGGTCGGGCCGGGCATCAAAAGCTTGAAGCCGGTCCGGGAGGGCTCACACCAGACGCGCGCGCCAGCCTTGCGCGGAGTCTCGCCAGACGGATCTGCCGTCTATCTCTCGATCCCGGCGGACGACGACTACACCCTCTTCAGGGTCGATGTGGCCTCTGGCCAGATGACGGAGATTCCGTCTGACCAAGGTCAGACCTTCGTCCACGAGGATGGGACCCTGGTGGTGGTGGCAGTCGCCCGTAGCATCGGGGACGACCTGACATACGACTGGTCTAATCCCCAGGATCGGGAGCTCTGGGCGGCTGTGACGAAGGGCTTCAAAGGCGCGCGGGTCGAGGTCGTCTCCATGTCCGCAGCCCGCGATCGGCTCATTCTCCTGGCCGAGGGGGGCGGATATGGCTACGGCTACTACCTGCTGGACCGCAAGTCGGGGCGCGCATCCTTCCTTTCTGATGTCTACGCCGGCATTGGACCCGAGGCGATCAACGAGCGCCGGTATATCCGCTTCAAGGCGGGAGACGGGCTCGAGATCCCGGCCTACCTCACCCTTCCCACCGGGCGACCGGCAAAGGGCCTCCCCCTGATCGTCCTGCCCCACGGCGGGCCTGCAGTCCGGGACGACATCGGCTTTGACTGGTGGTCACAGGCCTACGCCGCCATGGGATACGCCGTGCTTCAACCGCAGTTCCGCGGCTCGAAGGGGTTCGGGGCGGCCCACCAGAGTGCGGGCGACGGCGAAGTGGGCGGGCGCATGCAGACGGACCTGTCCGACGGCGTAGCCGACCTGGTCCGGACCGGCGTTGCAGATCCTGCGCGGGTCGCGATCGTCGGAGCTTCCTACGGCGGCTATGCCGCCCTTGCCGGCGTGACCCTGCAGTCGGGTCTCTACAGGTGCGCGGTTTCGGTGGCGGGGGTCAGCGACTGGGCTCAGGCCGTCCGCGACTCAGCGATCGCCGCCGGCGGTTCCACGCGGGTGCGATCGGTCCGGTACTGGCGCCAGGTGCTCCGGGTCGCTGACGAGAAGGACCCCAAGCTGACGGGCATCTCTCCGCGCCTCCAGGCCTCCCGGGCCTCTGCGCCCATCCTGCTGATCCATGGCGCCGATGACACCGTGGTGAAGATCGCCCACAGCACGAAGATGGAGGAAGCGCTCCGTAAGGCGGGCAAGCCTGTCGAAATGTTGACCCTCAAGGGCGAGGATCACTGGCTTTCTTCGGAAGAGACCCGGGTCCAGATGCTCACGGCCTCGTCGCGTTTCCTCAAGACCTGCAACCCTCCGGGCGGGGCTTGAGACCGGGTTGCAGGCTGGCCGGCCCGCCGGTTTCCATGACTTCACTTGACGCGAGCGGCCCTTCCGTTACGGGTCCGCTCCGGAAACCGCCATGCTTGACAAAAGTTTCGACCCCAAGACCGCCGAGCCCCGGCTCTATGCCCGATGGGAGGCCTCAGGTGCATTCTCGCCGACCGAGGATCCCTCGGCCGAACCCTTCACCGTGGTCATACCGCCGCCCAATGTGACGGGCTCGCTGCACATCGGCCACGCCCTGAACAACACCCTTCAGGACGTGCTCATCCGGTTCGAGCGGATGCGGGGCAAGGCGGCCCTCTGGTTGCCAGGGAC
>CAIWHQ010000210.1 GCA_903912465.1 uncultured Alphaproteobacteria bacterium
CCAACCAGCAGGGCCTCCAGCGCCGGCCCGTCTTCCACCCGCGCCGCCAGGTCGAGGTCCTCGTGCGGCCGGGTCTGGCGACCGAGGACCGCATCCACCGCCCAGCCACCGTCCACCCAGACCGGCAGTCCCTGCGCCGCGCAGGCCGCCAGCACCTCCAGAACCTGCGCCTCTGTCACGTCCCTGTCTCTCGCCCCCGATGGCGCTGCAGTCGCGACGGGTCTAGGCTCTTCCCATGTGCAGGGAAACCATCCGCCGTCTTCCGGGCGCGGCGGCCCCATGATCTCCGACGCCGACGTCGCCGCCTTCCGCGACCGGGGCCTCCTGCGCCTTCCCGCCGTCGCCGATCCCGCGGGCCTGGCCGCCGCCCGGGGCACCGTCTTCGATATCCTGTCGCGCGCGGGCCTCTGGACCGAGGGCGAGGGCTGGACCCTGGCGGGCGCCGATACGCCGCGCTGGCCCGCCCTCGGTAAGGCACCGGCCGCCTTCAAGGACCGCCGGCTGGCGACCCTGCTGGAGACCCTGGTCCCCGCTTGGCTCATCGCCGGCCTCGATGCGCTGGCAGGGGCGAGGATGGGAACCGCCGGCGGCCTCAGCCGGCCCCAGCTCCTCTGGACCCTGCCCAACGCCCCGGCCTGGAGCCTGCCCGCCATCCTCTGGCACACCGACGTCCCCCGCGCGCCCCAGGCCGGCTGCCCCGGGGTCCAGGTCTTCAGCTTCCTCTCGCCCGTCGCCCCGGGCGCCGGCGGAACCCTCGTCGCCGCCGGCTCTCACCGGCTGCTGAATGATGAGGGCGAGTTGAGGTCGAAGGCCATCAAGTCCCGCCTGCGCGCCCTGCCCCCCTTCGCCCGCCTGATGGACCCGGCCCACCCCGACCGCCCCGCCGCCCCCGGCCCCCTGGGCGAGGCCGACGGCGTCCCCATCGAGGTGGTGGAACTAACCGGCGCCCCCGGCGACCTCTGGCTGATGGACATGCGGGCCCTGCACACGGCTGCGCCGAACGCGTCAGCAGTGCCGAGGCTGATGATGACGTGGCGGTTCTTGCGGGAGGGGTGAGGCAGTCTCCCAGCCTCAATCTACCGCTCCTGTGACTACTTTTGTGCCAAGGATCGCAGTTCGTCGTGCAAATCATCGGTGCGAAGGTGGCCGTATCGTGTCGACATTTGCAGGGCTGAGTGGCCGAGAACCCTGCTCGAACGGTAGAGGTCGCTACCCCCTTGAACCCACCACGATGCTAAGGTCTGGCGAAGGTCGTGCCAGCGGAAACAACGCTACCGCCGCGCTACGGCTTTAGCTCGCGCACGAGCCATCTCAAGCTTACGCTTTGCAATGAAGTCAGCGTGTCGCCCAATCATTCGAACAATCTCAGATGCACCGCCCTTGCCCGCATTTCCCGCGAAAAGGGCATATGACTGCTGTTCTATACGCTGCTGTAGATCGGCGTCGGACGAGTCGTCAGTGAGGCCCATGACGGCAGGCATCGAGCGTTCCTTACGTGTGTCGCCTTAGATTATAGACACCTACCAAGGTTGCAAGAGTTCTCGCGAGAGAGAGAATTGGGCGGAACGTCTCATCATCGTCAGGCGTAAACCGCCCCTCGACCGCACTCGTCGCCACGATCACACCAAGCGGCTGCTCCTCGTCCGTCTGAATCGGTATTGCGGCGAGCGACCGGTAACGATCCAAGTCGTAGTCGCGAAGCTTGTCGCCCGGAGCATCGAAAAAACCCCTCACGTTAGCTTCCGTGCTGTCCGCACAAACGAGCGGCCGTCGATCTTGAAATGCCTTCCCGACATGGCCCTCGCCTGCACGCCATGAACGGTGCGGTGCCTGCTCCTCTTTGGTCGTTGGGCGACGAGTGACAGCACACACCAATTCCGAGGTCGATACATCAAAGATGTATATGGAGAAATTCCACTGTTCATCGCCGATTCCGAAAAGCATCTGCTTGTCGGCAACCAAAAAATCGAGCAGGTCGGTCATCCACTCTTTAAGTCTGTCATTATTCAGTGTCTTCTCATGAAGAGCAACATCAACAACTGACCGCATCGCATCAACGATATATTCAACCCTTGTTTGCTTCGCCATCTGCAATTCAAGCTGAGCGATAACAGCCTCGGTTTCGACGGCGGCGCTACGAAGGGTCTCCGCTTCATCTATCGCGACCTGTGCGTCATGAACGACCGATGTCGCCGACTTGTCAGTTAGGAGGACAATTACGGCTGCGACAAATGTCAGCGCCAGCAACAACACCTGCATCGCAACCGACGCAGACGCCCAAGTTAGCGTGGCATCCGAGGGGGTGAGCACCTTGAGCCCACCGGCCGCTGCCGTCGCAAGAGCTATGAAGATTTGAAGGCTGCGGCGACTGGCGGCACCCTTCCCAAGCAGCTCCCTCACATGCTCGTCGAGCTTCTTCCGGCTTCCCGACATCAGCCAACCAACCCCCACCGAAATGCTCGCCGCAAATGCCGCTTCATTAGAGAATATCCTCCGAAGCGGCGGCACCTAACGAACCCAGCCTGTTGCTCCGGTAGAGGTAACTCGCATCTGAGACGGCCAAATCACCCAGCTTCGCAACCAAGCCGCTGAGATCGAAGCGGTCCGAACGACCATCCCCGGAAGCTTTTTCCCGCACGGCAAGACCTAGCTTTGCGAGGCGGGTCAATGATCGCTGCACCGTGCGGACATCCACCCCCATCCTCCGCGCGATAGTTGCACTTCGGGGAAAAGGCTTCTGATCGGGATACCACCAGTGCAGCGTAAGATTTGCCAACACAATTAGGTCAACCGCACTCAAGCCAAGCGCGTGCTGATTCTTGAAGAGCACGTCTGGCAGAATTTGAAAGCCAGCACGCGCCGCCTCTCCCCACTTCGAAAATGCTGGCCCCGCTGCCAAGCTCACGCCGTGCCCCAATGGCTGCTGATGTCTGTTCGGACTTGGTACACGAAAACAGCGTGTGTTATATATCTGTTTGCTATTGCGCGACACTGAAGTCGCAATTTTTTCGCCCCCACAGGCGACACCCCTGTCGCGCTGCCGCTGGGATTGAAGTTTGGACGACCCATACGAGCGTGAGAGACTGCGACAATCTACAGGCGCGGTAGGATATGATGGGTTCGCTTTCAGGCCGCCGGTCAGCATCTCTGTCGCTCTGTTCACACCGAGAAGAAATCAGAAACGCTGGCGTTCCTGCTGCAGCTGATGGACAAGCACGGGGCCGAGGCCCGCGATGAGCGACCCCGCTACATCTATGCTGAAGCCGTTAAGCGGTTCATCGCTGATGCTTCGATCAAGCCGCGACCCAAGGCCAGCTACCAGTCGAACGACAAGGCGTCCCGTCCGACACTGGGATCGCTCAGTCTCGCCGACATCAACCGCCGCGCCCTCGCTGGCCACATCAGTGCGCAAAAAACAAGCCGGGGTCACCGACGCAACCATTCGGTGCGATCTAGCGTTCCTGAGTTCGCTGCTCCCTATGGCGATCTGTTCGGGAGAAAATGGCGCGCCCGGAACGATTCGAACGTCCGACCCTCAGATTCGTAGTCTGATGCTCTATCCAGCTGAATCCAGCTGAGCTACGGGCGCGCACCGCCTTGCGGCGATGGCGTGGAGCACCGAGATCGACGAGCCTGTTGGCCAGACCCAAGAGTCTGCAACCATGGTAGTATCGGCGAAGGGGCGCGGATAAGCATGACAACGTTCCCCGGATGGTTGCTCAATGCTCGTCCTCACCACCCAGCGGCTTAACCTGTCGCCTCATGATCCAGCCCGCGACGCTGCCGGGTTGGCGCCGATCTTGGGCGATGAGGAAGTTATGCGGCACATTGGAGCCGGAGCGATGAGTACAGAAGCTATCGCCGACTACCTGCAACGCCATGCCGACATGTGGCTGAACACCGGCATGGGCGGGTGGACCCTACGCCGGTCTGAGGATGATGCAGTTCTGGGTAACATCTTCTTGAAGCCCGTACGTGATCTCCCCGAGATCGAGGTGGGCTACACCTTGGGTCGCCAACACTGGGGACAGGGTTACGCACGCGAAGCTCTGACGGAGGTTGTCAGGCACGGTCGAGGTCGCGGGATCGATCGGATCGTCGCGCTCGTCCGACCCGGGAATACCCGCTCGATTCGCCTTCTCCTTCGGTGCGGATTCGCCCTCGAAGCCACGGTCCCCATCAGGGAAAAGCTACTCGAACTCTATATGATTTAACCCAGGGAGATGCGGCATGACGCCAGCCACAGTGCACGGGAGTTGCCTCTGTAGGGCGGTGGCGTTTGAGGTCGACGCGCCATTCCTGAAGTTCGTGAACTGCCATTGCTCGCGCTGCCGAAAGGCCACGGGATCGGCACACGCCAGCAACGCCGTCGTACTTCCCCAGGCCTTCCGTTGGGTTCGGGGTGAAAGCCACATCGTTCGCTATGATTTATCCACTGCGCGCAGCTTTGCGACATGCTTCTGTCGAACTTGCGGGTCGCCTCTGCCTCATGGAACCCGGAGCGGTCGCGAGGTCATTGTACCCGCGGGCTCATTTGACGAGGACCCGCAGTGCCAACCTTCGCAGAATGTCTGCTGGTCCTCGCGGGCGCCCTGGTACCGGCATGGCGGCGATCTACCGACCGATTAAGCTCATAGCTAGATCACTTGAACTGGACCGAGGGTGACAGCGTTGCCTCGAGGATCTTCGCGATTTGGGGAAGAGACTTGAAAGAAAATGGCGCGCCCGGAACGATTCGAACGTCCGACCCTCAGATTCGTAGTCTGATGCTCTATCCAGCTGAGCTACGGGCGCGCATCGCCTTGCGGCGAGGGCGCAGTACCTAGTCGCACGGGCGAAAAAGCGCAAGCGGGGGGCGGGAGATTCCTCGGCGGTTCAGCGGCGGTCTCGCCAGGCGGGCGGGCCTTCGCCGGGGGCGCTGCCGGGCCAGGGGGTGGCTTCGAAGACGCCCCGGGCGACGGCGCGGGCCAGGGTGTCGGCGGCCAGGGCGCCCAGGCGGGCGAGGGTGGCGTCGCCGCCTTCGAGGGGGCGACGGGCCGTGGAGAGGGCGAAGACCACGTCGCCGTCGAAGGGGGCGTGGACGGGGCGGATGGCGCGGGCCAGGCCGTCCTGGGCCATGATGGCGAGGCGTTTGGCCTGGGCCGGGGTGAGGACCACGTCGGTGGCCACGCAGGCGATGGTGGTGTTCTGGCGGGCGCCCGCCGGGGGCGGGGCCTTGGACGGGCCCCACTGGCCGGGGCCGGCGCGCAGGCCGTCGAGGGGCAGGCCCCCGAACTCGTCGTCGATTTCGAAGGGGGTGGCCCAGAAGGTGCGGCCGTCCGGGGCGGTGACCGAGCCCCAGCTGTTGACGCAGACCAGGGCTCCCACGGCGCCATCGGCGGAGAGAATCGAGGCCGAGCCGGTCCCGCCCTTCAGGCCCCCTGCCGCCGCGCCATATCCCGCGCCCGCCGTGCCGAGGTCGAAATCGAGGCTGGCGGCGGCACAGGCCCGGCGCCCCAGTTCGCGATAGGGCGGATCCTCGCCCCAGGCCTTGTCGCCCCCATTGGCGAGGTCGAAGAGGATGGCCGCGGGCACCACAGGCGAGGGCGGGACCCCCGGCCGGTTGGCGAGGCGAAAGCCCCGGCCCCGGGCACCCAGCCAGGCCACGGCGCCATCAGCGGCGGCCAGGCCCCAGACCGAGCCGCCGGACAGGACGACGGCGTCCACCGCCTCCACCAGGTTTTCGGGCGCCAGGGCGTCGGTCTCCCGGGTGCCGGGGCCGCCGCCGCGCACATCCACGGCGCAGACCGCCCGGTCGTCGGGCAGGATTACCGTCACCCCGGTGCGCACGGCAGCGTCCTGCGCCTGGCCGATGGCGAGGCCGGGCACGTCGGTGATGAGGTTACGGGGGCCGGGCGCCGGGCCGGCGCCGCTGTTTCGGGCGGTGTCGCTCATGGGGCTCCTGGGGCAGACTCCAGACTCCGGCCGGAGACGTTGGCATTACTCCCCGATCAGGGTGACGCCGATGGCGTCCTTCACGGGGCGGGCGGGTGGCGTCGTGGGGTTCGAGGGATAGCGGCGGCCGTCGAAGGCCAGGGCGGCCTCATACGCAGGGCCTGCGCCGCCGCCCGAAACCGTGACGCCGATGTCCTTCCAGCCCTGATGCTGCGTCCCGAGGACGCGGATGGGCGGGCGGGTGACCGAGGCGCGCATCACGGTGCGGTAGCCCTGGCCCGTTCGCTGCAGCACGAGCGTCACGCAGCCGCCGCTCCCGCAATAGTCAGGGCTCGTCACGTGGACGACGACCTCATCCTGGCCGTCCCCGTTGAGGTCGGTTTCCGCCGCGCGGAACGGGACGTCGGTCGGGGACTGGAGGGCCTGGTTGATGTGGGCCTGGAGCGGGCCAGCAGACGCTCCGGCGGGGTCTGACGCCCTGGCGTCGGAGGACAGTGACCAGAAGACAAGCGTGGCCGCGACGGCGCTTCGGAGCATAGGGGCATCCCTCTGGTGAGGCTGACCTTCTACGCCTAAGGCGTTCCTTGTCCAAACGGGCGGGTCTATAGGTCGAAGGGTTCCTGCGTCGTGAGGCTCCCATGCGTTCCTTCCCCCTGCTGAAGTCGGCCCTTCTCTCCGCCGCCGTCCTGGCCCTGGCCCTGCCGGCATCGCCAGTGCTGGCGCGGGAGGCCCAGGCCCCGGCAACCGCGTCAGCCGCTCAGGTCAAGGAGACCGGCATGGTCGCCGCCGCCCATCCCCTGGCGGTGGAGGCGGGCGTGTCGGTCCTGAGGCGCGGCGGCTCGGCGGTGGACGCGGCGGTCGCGGTGCAGTCGGCCCTGGGCCTGGTGGAGCCGCAGAGCTCGGGCCTCGGCGGCGGGGCCTTCATGACCTACTACGATGCGAAGACCCGCAAGATCACCACCTACAACGGCCGTGAGACCGCGCCCATGGGCGCCTCGCCCGACATGTTCCTGGGCCCGGACGGCAAGCCCCTGTCCTTCGTCGCCGCCGTGACCAGCGGACGGTCCACCGGCGTGCCCGGCGCCGTGGCCATGCTGCACATGGCCCAGAAGGCCCACGGGCGCCTGGCCTGGAAGGACCTCTTCACCGAAGCTGAAGCCCTGGCCGACCAGGGTTTTGCCGTCACCCCGCGACTGGCCGCCCTGGCCGCCTCCCGCGCGCCCCAGGCCAAGCAGCCCGACGCCGTGGCCTATTTCACCAAGCCAGATGGCCAGCTGATCCAGGCCGGCGACATCCTCAAGAACCCGGCCTACGCCGCCACCCTGCGCAAGATCGCCGCCGAGGGGCCCGCCGCCCTGCTGGAGGGCGAGATCGCCCAGGCCATCGTGCGGCGCACGACCGAGGGCGACCTGCCGGGAACCCTGACGCTCGCCGACCTGAAGGCTTACAAGCCCAAGGTCTCCGAGCCGGTCTGCCGGCCCTACAAGGTCTATGTGGTCTGCGTGCCGCCACCGCCCTCGAGCGGTGCGGCAGTGCTGATGGGGCTGGGCATCCTCTCCAACACCGACATCGCCGCCCACGGTCCGGAGACGGTGGAGGGGTGGTACCTCTTCTCCCAGGCCAGCCGGCTGATGTACGCCGACCGCGACCGCTATTTCGGCGATTCGGACTTCGTGGACGTGCCGGTTCAGGGCCTGCTGGACCCGGCCTACCTCAAGTCCCGGGCGGCCCTGATCCCGGCACAGGTCGCCGGCGCGCCGCCGCCGCCCGGCAAGCCCCGCGGGGCCGGCCCCCGCGCCCCCGACGCCACGCAGGAGCCCGGCGGCACCACCCACTTCGTCATCGTCGACGGCAACGGCAACGTGGTCTCCATGACCACGACGGTGGAGAGCCTGTTCGGCTCGGGCCGGATGGTCCACGGCTTCTTCCTGAACAACCAGCTCACCGACTTCTCCTTCTCGCCCACCGAGAAGGACGGGGCCCCGGCGGCCAATGCCGTGGCGCCCGGCAAGCGGCCGCGCTCGTCCATGTCCCCGGCCGTGGTTCTGGACCGCAAGGGCCGGTTCGTGGCGGCGGTGGGTTCGCCCGGCGGCAACTCCATCCTGGCCTACAACCTCAAGGCCCTGGTGGGCGTGCTGGACTGGAAGCTCTCCATGCAGGAGGCCGTGGCCCTGCCCAACCTCATCGCCCGGGGCGCGCCCTACCTGTCGGAGCCGGCCAAGTTCGCTCCCGGCGTGGTCGAGGGCCTGGCGGCCCGGGGCGTGGTGCTGGTGGGCTCCGGCGGTGCCGAGGGCTCGGGCCTGCACGGGGTGATGGTGACGCCCCAGGGCCTGTCCGGCGGCGCCGATCCCCGCCGCGAGGGCGTGGCGCGCAGGCCCTGAGCCTTCGTCAGGAGGCGAGCTCACCCTTCAGGGCGCGCTCGATCAGGTCCACCGTCCGGTCGAGGCCGAAGATGGCCGCGAAGGAGCCGAAGCGCGGGCCCTGGCTCTGGCCGAGCAGCACCTCGTAGAGGGCGCTGAACCACAGGCGCAGGGGCTCGAAGCCCGCCGCCTTGCCCGCCTCGTAGACCTCGGCCTGGATGAGCTCGGCGTCCTGGCAGCCTGCGGGCAGGGCGCGCAACCGGGCGGCGAGGTCGACCATGGCGGCCCGCTCCCGGTCATCCGGCACCCGGAACCGCTTCGAGGGCTTCACGAAGTCCTCGTAGTAGTGGATCGCATTGTCGGCCAGTCGGTCCAGCAGGGGCTGGCTGGCGGCGTCGGCGCCGGGCATGTAGCGGGCGATGAAGCCCCACAGGATCTCCTTGGTCGAGGCGTCGGCCGCCGACACCAGGTTCAGGAGCAGGGAGAAGGACAGGGGCGAGCCCGCCGCCGGCGGCGCGCCGGTGTGGACATGCCAGGCGGGGTTGTCGATGGCCGGCGCATTGGCCCCTTCGCTGACCCGGTTGTAGGCGTCCAGCTGCTGGAGGTACTCGTCCGTCGCCTTGGGGATGACGTCGAAATAGAGCCGCTTGGCCGACTTGGGCGACTGGTACATGTAGTAGGCGAGGCTTTCCGGCGCGCCGTAGCGCAGCCACTCCTCCATGGTCAGGCCATTGCCCTTGGACTTGGAGATCTTCTGGTTGTTCTCGTCCATGAAGAGCTCGTAGTGGAAGGCCTCGGGGGGCTCGCCGCCGAGGATCTTCGCCAGCCGGTTCGACACCCGCACGGAGTCCACCAGGTCCTTGCCGGACATCTCGTAGTCGACCCCCAGGGCCACCCAGCGGGCCGCCCAGTCGGGCCGCCACTGCAGCTTCACGTGGCCGCCGGTGACTGGGGTCTCGGTCAGGGTCCCGTCCTCGTCCCGGAAGACGATGGTCCCGGCCTCGACATTGCGCTCCAGGGTGGGAACCTGCAGGACCCGGCCGGTCCTGGGGCTGATGGGCAGGAAGGGCGAATAGGTGGCCCGGCGCTCCTCGCCCAGGGTCGGCAGCATGACCCCCTGGATGGCGTCGAAGCGCTCCAGAACCTTCAGGAGCACGGCGTCCAGCCGCCCGGACCGGTAGGTCTCGGTGGAGGACATGAAGTCGTAGTCGAAGCCAAAGCCGTCGAGGAAGGCGCGCAGGCGGGCGTTGTTGTGGGCCCCGAAGCTCTCGTAGAGGCCGAAGGGGTCGCGGACGCTGGTCACCGGCTTGTCCCGGTCCAGTTCCAGAGCCTCGCGGTTGGGTACGTTGTCCGGGATCTTCCGGAAGCCATCCATGTCGTCGGAGAAGACGATCAGCCGGGTGGGGATGGCGTCGCCCGTCAGGGCGCGGAAGGCGGTACGCACCATGGTCGGCCGGGCGGCCTCGCCGAAGGTCCCCATGTGCGGCAGGCCCGAGGCGCCGTAGCCGCACTGGAAGATGACGGGATCGCGCAGGGCGGGCAGGGCGGTGACGGCCTCGTCCGGGCGGCCCTGGGCCAGGAGGGCGGCGGCCAGGTCGCGGCCAGCGTCGTCGAGGCGCAGGCGCAGGATCCGGTCAAGCAGGAGGCGGGCCTGCTCGAAGGGCCAGGAGCGGGCCTCACGGGCGGGCAGGGCAAGCCGGGACAGGTCGGTGGGAACGGGCATGAAGGGGCGTTAGCCTTCCTTGTCGCCGTCCTCAAGCCCGCAGCGCGCCGGCGGCGCCTTGCGGAGTGCGCCGAAACGCGCATGAAGTCGCCCCACAGCGCCCCCAAGCCTCCGGCGCCGGAGCCCGCCCATGTCCGTCCCCCGCCTCGCCCTTCTTCTCCTCGCCGGTCTCGTCCTGGCCGCCTGCCAGCCCAAGGCGCCCGCCGGGCCACCGCCGGGGACGGTGCGCTTCTCCATCATGTCCACCGAGAACATCCAGGCCGCCCAGGGCGCCTGGACCCCCTTCCTTGCCGACATGGAGAAGGCCACGGGCCTGAAGATCGAGCCCTACTACGGGACCAACTACACCGCCCTGATCGAGGCCATGCGTTTCAAGCAGACCGATGTGGGCTGGTTCACCAACCAGTCGGGCCTGGAGGCCGTGCGCCGGTCCGGCGGCGAGATCTTCGCCCGCACCACCAAGCCCGACGGGCCAGACGGCTACCAGGCCCTGATCGTTGTGAAGAAGGGCTCGGGCCTGACGCTGGACCGCATCCTGGCCTGTGACCGGACCCTGAACTTCGCCATGGGGGACGCCAAGTCGACCTCGGGGACGCTGGCGCCCATGACCTGGCTGTTCGGCCCGCGCAATATTCGCCCGGAGACCTGCTTCAAGACCGTGCGCAGCGCCAACCACGAGGCCAACCTCTTCGCCGTGTCCATGGGCCAGCTGGATGCAGCCACCAACAATTCCCAGTCCATCGCCCGCCTGGCCGACCAGAAGACCGAGGCGGCGCAGAAGGCGGTGGCCGACATCGAGGTGGTCTGGCGCTCGCCGACCCTGCCCGAGGACCCGATGATCTGGCGCAAGGACCTGGACCCGGCCCTCAAGGCGAAGATCCGCGACTTCATCCTCTCGTACGGCGTCGGCGAAAGCGACGAGGCGAAGCGCCAGCGCGAGGTCATTCGTGCCATCCAGACCGGTCCCTTCAAGGCCGCCGACGACACCCACCTCCTGCCGGTCCGGGAGATGGAGGCCACCGCCGCCCTCATCGACGCCCGCAACCGCAAGGATGCCACCGCCGAGGTGAAGGCGAAGGCCGACCTCGACCAGGTCCAGTCCGAACAGAAGGCCCTGGCCGCGAAGGCGGGATGAAGACGAGCGCCGAGGTCTCGCTTCAGGGCGCCGCCAGGATGGGGCCAGGATAGGTCAGGATCGTCCTGTCCGCCGTCACCAGGGTCAGGCTCTCCACCATGGCCTGGGCGACGAGGATCCGGTCGAACGGGTCCCTATGCAGGGCCGGAAGCCCTTGAAGGGCGGCGGCGTGTACGCCCGTGACGGGCAGTTCCTGGTAGCCCGCCTCCAGGAGGCCGCGTCGGAAGACGCCGGACGGCACATCGAAGTCAGGCCTTCCTAAGCCTGATTTGATCGCGATCTCCCAGATGCTCGCCGCGCTGAAGACCAGCCGGTTCGCCTGATCCTCGAGAAGTTTACGTAGCCCGGCGCTTAAATCGTCGCCTCTCGCCGCCCTCAAGAGAACGTGGGTGTCGAGGAGGAGGTTCAAAGGTCATCCTCGAAGAGACCGGTGAGCTCCTCGCGGCCAAGGTCGTCGAAGTCTTCCGGAAAGCGCAGGCCGGGAAGGAAGCCGATCCGCGACGCCGGACCGGCGGGCGCATCGACCGCAGTCACCTTCACAAGAGGCTTTCCCGCACGCGCGATGACGAAGCCCTCGCCCTGGGTCGCTTCCTCGACCAGGCGGGAGAGGTGGGTCTTGGCCTCGTGCATGTTGACGGTCTTCACGTCGTCGCCTCCGGACTTAGTCCACAAGACTTAGTCTGGTCTGGGTCGACCTGCAACCGCAGCCTAGTCCTCGGCCAGCATGAAGTGGCCTCGGAGGGCGGCGATGGGCTGGCTTCGGGCTTCCTGCCAGGCC
>CAIWHQ010000211.1 GCA_903912465.1 uncultured Alphaproteobacteria bacterium
CGCTTCAGGAGGGGTGATCCTGCCCTTCAATGGGCTGAAGGTGCGGCTGGGCGGGAGCCCGGCGGCGGCGGTCGGCTATCTGAGGCTCCGGTCCTCGCGCCCCTTCGAGGTCGGTCGGGACGCCGGGGGCCGGGCCCGGTTCGCGCTAGCGCGCGGACGCCTTGGCCAGCCGGCGGAACGCTATTCCGTCTCCAGCCCCCTGGCCGCCGGCCTGATGCTGCATTCCGACTGGCTCGAGGTGAACGCCCTGACCACCACCGATCCGACCAAGCTGATCCGGCTGCTGGCCCAGCAGGGGGGCAAGCCCGTGATCCAGCGGACCTACGACCTGGGGCCCCTGCTGGGTGCCCTGTCGCGAACCCCGGCGGCGGCTGGAGAGGCCTGCCTCGAGGCGGTGCTGGAGGAGGTCGAGACGGGCCCCGAGGCGATCCGGACCGCCTCCCGCGCCTGGGCTCGGGGCGATGTCGCCGGTGCCCTGGCCGCCGAGCGGACCTGGGAGCGCTGTATCGCAGCGACGCCGGGCGCCCAGACCTTCGATGCGCGGTTCAAGGCGGATATGGCGGGCGACATCCGCAAGGCCCTGGCCAGGCCCGGCGTGACCCTGGCGGTGGTCCCGCTACGCCCGCTCCTGTCGGAGGGCGGGGTGCTGGACCGGCTGCGCCGGGAGGGATTCACGGTGGAGACGCCCGAGGATGTCCGGGCGTCTGACCTGGAGACCGAAGCGGACCCTACAGACCCGGGATCTTGATCTTCGAGCTGTGCTCGCGGGCGATGATCACGCTCTTGTCGCCGATCAGCGACTTGATCCGGGCCTCCTCGGCGGCCGGGTCGAGGGGTGCCGGCGTATTGTCGGCGGCGGCGACCTGAGCTGCGGTGGCCTGGGGACCCCGGGGCTGGCCCGGCTTCCAGAACATCACCGTATCGGCGAAGCTCTTGTCCTTGTGGGCGATGTCGCCGCTCTCATCGTCGATGACGAACCGGATCAGGGGGTCGGCCTTGTCGCCGCCGGCCCTGCCGACCAGCAGCTTCTCGCCGTCCGAGCGGGTCTCGGAGAGGGAGCGGCCGATCAGGGCGTTGCGGGCGGCGCTTTCGGGCTGCAGTTCCTGCGGCCGGGGCTGTCCGGGCGCCGGCGGGCGCAGGGAGAAGTCGGGCGGAACCACAAGAGGGGCCTTGGAGACGACGCGGAATTCGTCAGGCGTGATCTTGGTCATGCCCAGGGCCTGGCGCGACGACTGGCATCCGGCAAGGCTGGTCGCCCCGGCCAGGACGGCGATGACCGCGATGTGTTGGAACTTCATCAAGACACGGCTCCTCGGGCCGCCCCCGGCCACGCCCCCCAGATAGCGCAAAGCCCGCCAAGCGCCAACCACCGTGACGCGGCTAGCGCGCTGTCGAGGTCTCACGGCGAAAGGAATCCATCAGCATCAGGATCACGCCGATGGTGATGGCGCTGTCGGCGATATTGAAGACCCAGGGGAAGAAGCCCAGGGCGCTGACATCGATGAAGTCGACCACGGCCCCGAACCGGGCCCGGTCTATGGCGTTGCCGATGGCCCCGCCGATGATGAGGCCCAGGGACACGCCCAGGAGGCGGCGGTCCGCCCTCCAGGCCCAGGCGGCCAGGCCCAGGGCCACGGCCAGGGCGAAGACGGTCAGTCCCCAGCGGGCCAGGTCGTGGCTCGCCTGGAGGAATCCGAAACTGACCCCCTCGTTCCACACCATGCTCAGGCGAAGGGGCCCGAAGACGGGAACGGACATCCGCGCCGGAAGGTTGAGGCCCTCCAGGATCCAGGCCTTGACCGCCTGGTCGGCGACCAGGACGGCAGCGGCGAGCCCGAGGGCCAGCCGGCCGGCCGGGGTCAGACCTTTCGCCGACACAGCCCCGGATTCAACCATGGGCAGCGTCCCAGGCGGCCACCGACTCGGCGTCCCTCAGGGACAGGTCCGGATAGCGCAGGTCCTGGCCGACCTCGGGCAGGATGCGCCAGGAGCGGGCGCACTTGCGGCCCTCGGCCTTGCGCGCATCGACCCGCACGCCCGGGACCTCGGCCAGGGTGAAGGCGCCCTCTGGCCCCGGTCCCGCGACGAGGGTCGCCTGGGAGGTGCGGAACACTTCCGCCAGGTCGAGGCCCTCGAAGGCGGCCAGGAGGTCGGCATCCTCGATATAGACCACCGGCGCGGCCTCCAGGGGCCCGCCCAGGCGCTTTTCCCGCCGTTCGCCCTCCAGGGCGCCCATGACCACAGAGGTCACGGACTGGACCCTGGCCCAGCGCGCCGCCTCGGCCGGATGACTCCAGGCGGCGGGGGTGTCGGGGAAGGTGCGCAGGCAGTTGGATCCGGCTTCGGGGAAGCGGGTGGTCCAGGCCTCTTCCATGGTAAAGGGGATCAGGGGGGCGAGCCAGATCGTCAGGCGCTCGAAGACCAGGTCCATCACCGTGCGGGCGGCCCGGCGCTTCAGGCTGTCGGGCTGGTCGCAGTAGAGGGCGTCCCGGCGGATGTCGAAGAACAGGGCCGACAGGTCGGTCTGGCAGAACTCGGTCAGGGGCCGGGCCACATCCTGGAAGGAGAAGCGGCCGTAGGCCTCGCGCACCTGGCCGTCGAGCTCATGCAGCCGGTGCAGGACGTAGCGCTCGAGCGGCGGCATGTCGGCGGGATCGACCCGCTCGGCCTCGCTGTAGCCCGCCAGGGCGCCCAGCAGGTAGCGCAGGGTGTTGCGCAGCTTGCGGTAGGCGTCGGTGGTGGTGGCCAGGATGGTCTTGCCGATCTTCTGGTCCTCGGCGTAGTCGACCATGGCTGCCCAGAGGCGAAGGATCTCGGCGCCGGACTCCCGGATGACCGTGTCGGGATCGAGGGTGTTGCCCTTGGACTTCGACATCTTCTCGCCGTTCTCGTCGACGGTGAAGCCGTGGGTCATGACGGCGTCGTAGGGCGCCCGGCCCCGGGTGCCGGAGCTTTCCAGCAGGGACGACTGGAACCAGCCGCGATGCTGGTCGCTGCCCTCGAGATAGAGGTCCGCGGGCCAGCGGGTATTGGCCCGGCCCTCCAGGGTGAAGGCGTGGGTGGAGCCGGAATCGAACCAGACGTCGAGGATGTCCTCGACCTTCTCGTAGCGGGACGGGTCGTGGCCACCGAGGAAGCTCTCCGCCGGCTCGGTGAACCAGGCGTCGGCGCCCCGGGCGGTGATGGCCTCAACGATGCGGCGGTTGACCTCGGGATCCACCAGGGGCTGGAAGGTCTCGCTGTCCACGAACATGGCCAGGGGCGCGCCCCAGGCCCGCTGGCGGCTGATCAGCCAGTCCGGCCGGCCCTCGACCATGGAGCGGATGCGGTTGCGCCCGGCCTCCGGATAGAAGGCGGTGGCGGCGATAGCCTTGAGGGCCGTCTCGCGCAGGGTGGCGCCCTTCAGCTCCGGCGTGTCCACCGCCTCGTCCATGCGGATGAACCACTGGGGCGTGTTGCGGAAGATGACCGGCGCCTTGGAGCGCCAGGAATGGGGATAGGAATGCTCCAGCCGGCCCCGGGCCAGCAGGTTCCCGGCCTCGATCAGCTTCTCCATGACCGCACCGTTGGCGGGGCCGAACTTCCCCGCCTTCTTGCCCTCGGTCTCCAGCACCTTCAGCCCGGCGAACAGGGCCACGTGGGGTTGGTAGGCACCGTCCGCGTCGACGGTCTCGGGGATCTCCCGGTGGCCGTGGGCCAGCCAGACCAGGTAGTCGTCGACCCCGTGCCCGGGGGCGGTGTGGACGAAGCCGGTGCCCGCGTCGTCGGTGACGTGGTCGCCTGACAGGAGGGGCACGGCGAAGCCGTACTGGTCGTCCAGGGTCGAGAGGGGATGGCTGCAGGTCATGCCCGAGGGATCGACGTCCTCCACCCGCCGCCAGCGGGCGATCTTGGCGGCGGCGGCCACGTCGGCGGCCCGGGCGTCGGCGACGATCAGACGGTCGCCCGCCCTTGCCCAGGGCTCGAAGTCCAGGCCCGTCTCC
>CAIWHQ010000212.1 GCA_903912465.1 uncultured Alphaproteobacteria bacterium
GCCGACATCGCGGGCGCCGACATCTGCATCGTCACCGCCGGCGTGCCGCGCAAGCCGGGCATGAGCCGCGACGACCTGATCGGCATCAATCTGAAGGTCATGAAAGCGGTGGGTGAAGGCATCCGCCAGCACGCCCCCGACGCCTTCGTCATCTGCATCACCAACCCGCTCGACGCCATGGTCTGGGCCCTGCAGAAATTCTCGGGCCTTCCGAAGGAGAAGGTCGTCGGCATGGCCGGCGTGCTCGACTCGGCCCGGTTTGCCTATTTCCTCGCCGAAAAGACCGGCGTCTCCATCCAGGATATCCACGCCTGGACCCTGGGGGGTCACGGCGACGACATGGTTCCCATGGTGCGCCACTCGACCGTCGGCGGCCTGCCCCTGCCCGACGCCGTCAAGGCCGGCATGCTGACCCAGGCCGAGCTGGACGCCATCGTCGACCGCACGCGCAAGGGGGGCGGCGAGATCGTTGCCCTGCTCAAGACCGGCTCGGCCTTCTACGCCCCGGCCGAGAGTGCCATCGCCATGGCCCGTTCCTATCTGCTGGACCAGAAGCGCGTCCTGCCCTGCGCCGTCTGGCTGTCGGGCGAATACGGGCTGAAAGACCTCTATGTCGGCGTCCCTGCCCTGATCGGTGCCGGCGGCGTCGAGAAGGTGATCGAGTTCACCACCAATGACGAAGAGAAGGCGATGTTCGCCAAGTCGGTGGAGTCGGTCCAGGGCCTGATCCAGGCCTGCAAGGATATCGACAACAGCCTCGTCTAGGGCGCTGCCGCCAACCCCTGGGCGAATGTCCGCAGCATCTGCAGCCAGATCACCGTCGGCTCCCGCAGCTGTTCCGTTCCGCTGCCGGTCAGCACCACATCATACTGCACCACCGCGCCTGCCACGCCCCCCGGCTCTGCCGGCATGAAGAAGGCCTTGAGGAAGCGGTTGTCGCGGTTCCAGGCGTTGATCTGGTCGGGGGTGATCGGGCCGGAGAAGATGGCGCTGTACTGGACGTCGTCGCACAGGCTCGGGCCGCAGGCGTAGAAGGTCAGGTTCCAGGGCAGGGGCTCGTCGGCAATGTGCAGACTGGTCACCCCGTCGCGCAGAACCGGGTCCCGGACATTGCCGCCCAGACCCGCCAGCCAGGCCTTGGCATCGGCGACCGCAACGCCCGTGGTCTGGACCACCGCCGCCGGCGGGGTCTGTGCCAGGGCCGCACCGGGCAGGGCGACAATGAGCGCCAGGGCGGACAACAGGACGGGCAGGCGCATGGGCGATCTCCAGGGACGGCCGAAGTTAGAGCGATCCGCCCGAGCGGAATTGTGGCACCCGTCTAAGCCGTTCTCTGACGCGCCAGCCAGTCGGCGCTCGCCATTTCATTGAGCCGCGACACCGTGCGTTCGAATTCGAAGGCCCCGACCCCCTCGCGGTACAGGGCCTCCGGCGCCGCCCCGGCCAGGACCACCAGCCGCGTCCCGGCCTCGTAGAGGGCGTCGACCAGGGTCACAAACCGCCGCGCCGCCTGCTGATTGTCGGGTCCCATCACCGGGACCTTTTCCAGAAACAGGGTGTGGAACCGCCCTGCGATGGCCAGATAGTCCTGCGGCCCCAGGGCTGTGCCGCACAGCTGGTCGAAGGTCGCCCGCGCCAGTCCGCCGTCGGTGCGCGCGATCACCAGATCCCTGCCCAGCACCGTCAGCCGGGTCGGCGTTTCCTGCTGCTCGCCCTTGAGCTGCTCCCACAGCGCCTCGAACCCCGTGCGCTGTCCAGAGTCAGTTTCCGTGTACCAGACCCGCGTCCCCATGAGCCGGTCCAGCCGCCAGTCGCGCGGCCCGGAGACGCTGACCACCACGCATCGCCGCTCCAGCATGGCAATGAAGGGAAGGAAGAGCTGGCGGTTGATCCCGTTCAGATACAGCTGGTCCGGTGCCCGGTTCGAGGTCACCATCAGAACGACCCCCCGCTCGAACAGGGCCTCGAACAGTCGGCCCAGGATCATGGCGTCGGCGATGTCGGTGACCTGCAGCTCGTCGAAACACAGCAGCCGGGCCTCGGATGCGATCAGTTCGGCGACCGGCCGGATCGGATCGTCGCCTTTCCACTGGCCGAAGACGGCCTTGCGCGCCTTCGCATCGCCCTCGCGCCACTGGCGCACCAGGTCGTGGACCCGGGCCATGAAGGCATGGAAATGGGCGCGGGTCTTCCGAGGCTCGGGGACCGCGGCGAAGAACATGTCCATCAGCAGGGATTTTCCGCGCCCCGGCGGCCCGCACAGATAGACGCCGCGCACCTCGGGACGGCCGCCGAACAGACCGCGCCGACCCAGATCCTTCTCCAGCCGGGTCAGGGCCTCGACCACCGCGATCTGCGACGGATCGGGGGTCAGCCGGCCCTCGGCCAGGCGATGGTCATAGGCGGTGCGAATGCGTGAAGGCATGGTTTCCGGCCTTAGCGGTGCCCGCGGGCGCTGAAAAGCGATTGCTTCGCGCCGGCGAAGGCCTACATGCCAGTTTCATCCCCGCATTCCGCCCTCAGGCAGCGAGCGACCACGTCGCGAGCAGAGGGCGTCCGAAGGACCAACACCTATGGGTTATAAAGTCGCCGTCGTGGGCGCCACCGGCAATGTGGGCCGGGAAATGCTGAACATCCTCGAGGAACTCGAATTCCCCGTCGACACCATGCACGCCGTCGCCTCGCGCAAGTCCAAGGGCGTGGAAGTGTCCTGGGGCGACCGGACGATCAAATGCGAGGACATCGAACTGTTCGATTTCTCGTCCGTCGACCTGGTGCTGATGAGCGCCGGCGGCGACGCCTCGCGCGCCTGGTCCGAGAAGATCGGCAAGGCCGGCCCCATCGTCATCGACAACTCCTCGGCCTTCCGCATGGACCCGGACGTGCCCCTGATCGTGCCCGAGGTGAACCCGGACGCCATCAAGCTGGCGACGAGGAAGAACATCATCGCCAACCCCAACTGTTCGACCGCCCAGCTGGTCGTGGCCCTCAAGCCCCTGCATGACGCGGCGAAGATCACGCGGGCCGTGGTCTCGACCTATCAATCGGTCTCGGGTGCCGGCAAGGCGGGCATGGACGAGCTGTGGAACCAGACCAAGGCCATCTACGGCCTCGGCGACGCCCGGCCGAAACTCTTCCCCAAACAGATCGCCTTCAACGTCATCCCCTTCATCGGGGCCTTCCGCGACGACGGCTATACCGATGAGGAAGCCAAGATGTGGAATGAGGTCCACAAGATCATGGACCCCTCGATCAGGCTGACCGTCACCTGCGTTCGCGTGCCGGTCTTCGTCGGCCATTCCGAATCCGTGAACCTGGAATTCGATCGCCCGATCAGCCCCGACGAGGCCCGCGCCATCCTGCGCGAAGCGCCGGGCGTCATGGTCATCGATAAGCAGGAGCACGACGGCTACATCACCCCCGTCGACGCCGCCGGCGAACACGCCGTCTATGTCAGCCGCATCCGCAAGGACCCGACCGTCGAGAACGGCCTGTCGCTGTGGATCGTCTCCGACAACCTGCGCAAGGGTGCGGCCCTCAATGCCGTCCAGATCGCCCAGCTGCTGGACGAGACCGGGACCATCAAGCCGTCGTCGGGATATCGCAGCATCACCGTTTAAGGTCCCCTCTCCCGGCGGGAGAGGGCTTGAGCGCACGTCGGCCGCAGGCCGTCGTCCTTGCGCGAAAGGGTGAGGGGCTCCCGACCCGGGAGCGGCTTCGCCGATCCACCACCCGACCCTCATCCGGCCCTTCGGGCCACCTTCTCCCAACGGGAGAAGGCATCAGAAGCGCCGCCATGTCGTCTCCCGCCACCCCCCGCGCCGCCCTGGTCTCGGCCTTCGGCTGCTATGTCATGTGGGGCTTCATGCCCCTGCTGTTCATGGGGCAGGGGGCGCTCGGCTTCGACTCGCTCGAAATCCTCGCCCACCGCGCCCTCTGGTCGGTGGCGGTCGCCGGCCTGCTGGTGCTGCTGGCGAAACAGGGCGGCCAGGTCTGCGCCGCCTTCGCCTCCCCCCGGACCCTGGGCTGGCTGACGGCCTCGACCCTGCTGATCGCCGTCAACTGGGGCCTCTATGTCTGGGCCACGACCCATGAGGCGACGCTCGAGGCCAGCCTCGGCTACTACATCAACCCGCTGCTCAACATGGTCGTGGGCCTGTGGCTGTTCCGCGAGAAGATCGACAAATGGGGCTGGGTCGCGATCGGCCTGGCCGCGATCGGCGTGGCCTTCCAGACCGCCGCCCTCGGTCGCCCGCCCTGGATTTCCATCGTCCTCGCCATCAGCTTCGCCAGCTATGGGGTGATCCGGAAGCGCGTGCCCATCGACGCCCAGGCCGGCCTGCTGGTCGAATGCCTGCTGCTGGTTCCGTTCGGCCTCGCCTGGGTGCTGTGGCTGCAGCATTCGGGCGCAGGCGTGGCCTTCGACAGCCCGGTCAACACCGCCTGGGCCCTGCTCAACGGCCCGGCCACCGTCCTGCCCCTGGCCCTGTTCGCCTGGTCGGCCCGGCGCCTGCCGCTGTCGACCCTCGGCTTCATCCAGTTCCTCGCCCCGACGCTCCAGTTCACCGTCGGTGTCTGGGCCGGCGAGGCCCTGACACCCCTGCGGATCATCAGCTTCGCCTTCATCTGGGGCGGGGCGGGGGTGTTCGCGGCCGCCGCCCTGTTCCGCCACCGGGCCGCCCGCGAGGCGCTGAAGCGGTCGGCGGAGCC
>CAIWHQ010000213.1 GCA_903912465.1 uncultured Alphaproteobacteria bacterium
CCTCGGCGAAGCGTTCTTCACCCACCTCATCCGGCGCGCCGCCGGCCCGGGCCAGGATCAGGTCGCGGGCCACCTCCTGGCCGGCTTCCCAGCGGTTGAACAGGTCGGCGTCGCCGGCCAACTGGACATAGCGGTCCCCGGGTCGGGCGTCTGAAGACAGCTCCACCGGCGCCGAAAAGCCCCGCAAGGCCGAGATCACCGGCCGCGAGGTCACGCCGGACAGGGTGAGACGCGTCTCCTCGGTCTCCAGGATCACCAGGGTCTCGTCCAGGGCCTGGCCGTCCCGGCTGAAGGCCATTGTCCGGCCCTCGACGTCGAGCAGGCCCAGGCGGACCGGGACCGGAAGGACGCGCTTGTCGGCCTGACCTGGGGTGGCTGGCGTCCTCTGGGTGAGGGTGATCTCCAGTTCGCCCGTCTCCGGCGTCCAGCGCGAGGTCATCCGCACCCGGGGGGTGCCGGCCTGCTCATACCAGGCGAAGAAGGCTGACAGGTCCTGGCCGGAGACTTCGGCAAAGCAGGCAATGAAGGCCTCCACCGTGGTGGCATGGCCGTCCCAGCGCTCGAAATAGAGGTCCATGCCCTTCCGGAAGGCCTCGGCCCCGATCAGGGCCTTCAGCATCCGAATGACCTCGGCACCCTTCTCGTAGATGGTCGCCGTGTAGAAGTTGTCGATCTTCAGGTAGCTGGAGGGGCGCACCGGATGGGCCAGGGGGCCCTGGTCCTCGGCGAACTGCCGGGCCCTCAGGGCCTTGACGTCCTTGATCCTCTGCACCGCCTCGCCGCGCATGTCGGCCGAGAAGCTCTGGTCGCGGAAGACGGTCAGGCCCTCCTTCAGGCACAGCTGGAACCAGTCGCGGCAGGTGATCCGGTTGCCCGTCCAGTTGTGGAAGTACTCGTGCGCCACCACGCTCTCGATGCGCTCATAGTCCAGGTCCGTCGCCGTCTCCGGGTCGGCCAGCAACAGGGACGAGTTGAAGATGTTCAGGCCCTTGTTCTCCATGGCCCCGAAGTTGAAGTCGCGCACGGCGACGATCATGAATAGGTCCAGGTCGTACTCGCGGCCAAAGGCCTCCTCGTCCCAGCGCATGGACCGCTTCAGGGCGTCCATGGCGTAGGCGGCCCGGGCCGACATGCCCGGGTCGACATAGACCTTCAGCTCCACCTTCCGCCCGCTGGCGGTGACGAAGTCGTCGGCCAGTTCGTCCAGCTCGCCGGCCACCAGGGCGAAGAGGTAGCAGGGCTTGGGGAAGGGGTCGTTCCACACCGCATAACGGCGTCCGTCGGTACCCCGGCCGGTCTCCACCAGGTTGCCGTTGGACAAGAGGCGCGGCCAGGCGTCGTCCGCCGTCATGCGCACGGTGAAACGGGCCAGGACGTCCGGTCGGTCGGGGTACCAGGTGATGGTGCGGAAGCCCTCGGCCTCGCACTGGGTGCAGAACCTGCCCCCCGACATGTAGAGCCCCTCCAGGGCCTTGTTGGCCGCCGGGTTGATCTCGACCTCGGTCTCCAGGACGAAGGCGTCGGGAACCTCCGGGATCGTCAGGCTGTGGTCGTCGGCAGTGTAGGCGCTCGGCTCCAGGGCCCGGCCGTCGATGGCAACCGACACGGTCTTCAGCCGCTCCCCGTCCAGCCGCAGGGGCACCCCCGCCTCACCGTTCCGCCGC
>CAIWHQ010000214.1 GCA_903912465.1 uncultured Alphaproteobacteria bacterium
CGGACCCGCCGCCGGCCAGGCGACCGCATCCAACCTGGTCGACCGGCGGGGTGAGTGCATCCATGCGGGGTGCCCACACTATCGGACCTGCTTCGTGGAGAAGGCGATCCGCGCCTCGCGCCGGGCCGACATCGTCATCGCAAACCACGCCCTGGTCATGGCCCAGGCGGCCTTCGACGGAGCCCGGTCACGGCGGGGCGCGCCCGAGGATTCGGAGTCGACCCACCTGCGGCGGGTGATCTTCGACGAGGGACATCATCTGTTCGATGCAGCGGACTCAGCCTTTTCCACCGCCCTGTCCGGGCAGGAGACCGTGGAGCTGAGGCGCTGGATCCGGGGCTCGGAGCGGCGGGGCCGACGCGGTCGGGGACTGGAGGCGCGGGTGGGCGACCTTGCCGGTGCAGATGGGCCCGCCCGGCAGGCCCTGGAGTCGGTGATCCACGCCGCGGGCCAGCTTCCCTCCGAAGGCTGGAGCGCGCGGATCTCCGGTGCTGACGGCGCGGGGGCCCAGGGTCCGCTCGAGGGCTTCCTGGCAGCCATGGGGGTCCAGCTCAGGGCCCGGGGCGACCCGGCCGACCCGGCCTGTGCGGCCCGGCCAGCCCTTCCGGAGGTCGTGGCGACGGCGCGGTCGGCCGCCGCCGCCCTGGCCGCGATCGAAGCGCCGCTCCTGGCCCTGACGCGCTCCCTCGAGGACCTGCTCGACCAGGGTGCCGAGACCCTGACCGGCGCCGAGCGGGGGCGTATCGAGGGCGTCCTGAGGGGACTGGACCGACGCGCCCGGATGACCCTGCCGGCGTGGAGGGGCATGCTGGCCACCCTCGACGGCGAGCTGGAACCGGAAGGTGGGGACGGGACCGCTGCCAGCGACTTCGTCGACTGGTTTGAGGCGACAGTGATCGGGGGCCGGGCGGTCGACGCCGCCTTCCGCCGGCACTGGGTGGACCCGACCGAGCCCCTCGCCCGGACGGTGCTCGAGCCGGCCCACGGGGTCCTGGTCACCTCGGCCACCCTCACCGACGCGGCTGCAGAGGATCCCTTCGACCTGGCGGAACTGCGCTCGGGCGGCGGGCGGCTGGAGACCCCGCCCCGACGCCTTCGGCTGGCCTCGCCCTTCGACTACGAGACCTGCGCCCGGGCCTTCGTGGTCACGGACGTGCGCAAGGATGACGCCCGGCAGGTGGCCGCAGCCATGCGGGAGCTGTTCCTGGCGGCCGGCGGCGGCGGGCTGGGCCTGTTCACCGCCATCCGCCGGCTGCGGGCCGTCCATGAGCTGATCGCCGCCCCTCTCGGCGACCGGGGACTCTCGCTCTACGCCCAGCATGTCGACCCGCTGGAGGTCGGTGCCCTCGTCGACATCTTCCGCGCCGAAGTCGATTCCTGCCTGTTGGGTACCGATGCCGTCCGCGACGGGGTCGACGTGCCAGGACGCAGCCTGCGGCTTCTGGCCTTCGACCGGGCCCCCTGGCCCCGTCCCGACCTCCTGCACAAGGCCCGCCGCGCCCGCTTCGGGAACGGCTGGGATGACGCCATCGCCCGGGGCCGGATCGCCCAGGCCTTCGGCCGCCTCATTCGCCGCCAGGATGACAAGGGCGTCTTCGTTATGCTGGACGCGGCCACCCCCACGCGCCTGTTCGCCGCCCTGCCGGAGGGGGTGGAGGTCCGCCGCCTGACCCTGGTGGAGGTCCTGGAGGCGACCCGGGACTTCCTGGCCAACGGCTGAGCGCTGGACTCAGGCACCGCGCCTGCCCATGCTCTGCCCCAACGCGGGAGGATGCATGCTGCGACAGAAGGTGCTGGCGCTCTACCTGGCCAATTCGGCGCTGGATTCCGCCGTGGTCGGCTGGTCGCTGTTCGACGGGACCGGGCAGACCCGCCGGATGGCCGGGGATGAGGACCTTGCGCCCTACCCCACCGGCCTGCACGCCCTGCGCGACGGCTGGCGCCTGATCCAGGCCTCGCCCCTCCTGCCCCACGCCCGGGGCGAGGAGTTTGACCTTGCCTATCTCAAGTACGAATTCCTGTTCGAACAGATCGTGGAGACCGGGGAATGAACGAACTGCCCCTCCTGTCGGCCGAGACCATGGCCAGCTTCGCCGCCCGCGGCTTCCTGCGCTTTGACGCCGCCGTCCCCGAGGACCTCAACCGCCAGTTCCTGGAGGAGATGGGCGACATCGACCCGCCCCGCCCTGGCCAGAAGATGAGGCGCACCTACGGCGAGATGCTGGCCCGGGCCGGCGTGCCGCAGACCCCGGCGGGGGTGCCCCTTACGCAGGCCTATCCCGAGGGCTCGGCCCTGAAGCGCCTGCTCGACCTGCCCCTGGTGGCGGGCGCGATCCGCAGCCTGGTGGGCGAGGACCCGGTCTTCGACCACCACTTCCTGCACGTCACCTTCCCGCCCGCCTACCACGAGGCCAGCGGCGGCGAGAACGTCTCGCAGCACTATCACCAGGACTCCACCATCGACCCCCGGCGGGCCTTCGACATCCAGATCATGTACTACCCGCACGCAGTGACCCGGGAGATGGGCGGCACCCGCTTCCTGCCCGGCAGCCACCTGCGCAAGGTCAGCGAGGCGGCCATCGCCCGCTATCAGAACATCCGCGGCCAGCAGCACATGGTCTGCGAGGGCGGGACCCTGCTCTTCCTGCACTCGGGCATCTGGCACGGGGGCGGGGTGAACGTGTCCGACCGTACACGGACCATGTTCAAGGTGCGCATCAACCCCTCGCGCTCCCAGGTCCGCCAGTTCGACGTCTCGACCCTGAAGGCCCAGGAGACCCAGCGCCCGATCTTCTATCTCAAGGGTGCCCTGCCGCCCTCGGTCGAACAGATCCTGATGACCCCCGAGCCCTGGCACGAGAACGACACCAGCCGGCTGGAGCTTTTGAACCGGGTTCGGTTCTGGCGCTACCTGACCGGCGACCCGAACTACGACGCCGACTACTGGGCGACCCGGATCGAGAACCTGGCGGACGCCTGAGGGCATGTCGGGTCAGGTTGAAAAGGGTCGAAAATGGCCTATCTATAAATCGGGTGCAGGATAACGCTCGGTCCCTACAGTGCTTTACGGCCTCTGTTTCGCGTAAGCGTTCACGCCATATATAGGCAAAGGACTGCGCGGCCCGGTCTACCTGACTGGGACCTGCATCTATCCGGGCTCTAAATCCGTTGTGGGCGGGCCGACCCCCATGCTGGGCCGGAACAGCCACTTCCGCGTCTACGCCCGCGAGCCCATCCCCTACACCATCGACCGCTACGCCCGGGAGACGGAACGGCTCTACGGCGAACTGGACTTGCGCCTCGCGGCGATGGCCACACATGTGGCGGGCGAGGCCTTCACCCTGGCCGACATGGACATCTTCCCCTGGGTGGTGACCCACAACGCCGAGGGCCTGACCCTCGACGACTATCCCGCGGTGAAGGCCTGGTTCGCGGCGGTGAGGGCCAGGCCCGGCGTCCAGGCGGGCATGGCCGTGGGGCGCGCCGCCCGCCCTTCGGAGATGGACGCCGAGACCCGGCACAACCTCTTCGGTCCGGGTGCCGAAAAGGCTGGGAGCCCGGCATGATCGAGGCCTATTTCGACCGTTCCAGTCCCAGGACCTACCTGGCCTTCGAGGGGCTGCTGGCCCTATCCACCGAGCTCGACGTCGAGGTGGACTGGAAGCCGATCCTGGTCGGCGGCATCTTCAACTCCGTCATTCCGAGCGTCTACGCCCAGCGGGCCGACGCCGTTCGGGCCAAGGCGCGCTACATGCTCAATGACCTAGGGGACTGGGCGCGCCAAGCGAGACTGAGGATCCGCTTCCCGCCCTCGATCTTCCCCGTGAACAGCGTCAAGGTCATGCGCGGCTGCATCCACCGAAGGCGACCGCCCGGTTAACGGCAAGTTAAATGCTTGTCGTTTTCTGCGGGGGTGCCAAAATTGTGTTGCACCTTTCTGCGCGTGGCGCCATGTTCGTGCTAGTGATTCCGAACACTCCCGGAGGATGGCAAGCCATGGCAAGCGAACTTCTGCCCGCGATCGAGGCGCTTGAGAAGAAGCTTTCGGCTCTGGAAATGCAGGCCAATGGCATTCGCTCCGCAATCAATGTGCTCTGCGAAACCGGAGGGCTCACGGAGCGGTATCCCAATGTCGGCGCTCCGGGCCACCAAGCCCGGGAAGTTTCGCTCAGCCGGATTGGTTCTGACACTTTCTATGGAAAGAAGCAGTCAACTGCCATCCGGCAGTACCTGGAGCTTCGGAAGGCCGCTGGTGGTCATGGCCCGGCGACGCCGAGAGAGATTTTTGACGCTCTGAAGGCGGGCGGCATGCAGTTTGAAGCGAAGTCCGACGAAGTAGCGCTGGTTGGGTTGAGAGCGCTTCTGCGCAAGAACACGGCAACTTTTCACAAGCTTCCGAACGGCACGTATGGCCTTCTCTCGTGGTATCCGGACGCGCGGAGACCGCGACCGCCCCTAGGAGAAGGAATGATTGGGAAGGCGGATAGCACGGACCCAGATACACACAATAACGCCGACGACGCGGACGATAACGAGATCGATCATGCATATGTGGCGTAAAAGTTCCGCTTTCGCGGAAACGGGGGCCTCTCGGCCCCCGCCCCTTAAACTCCATCTCCCCTGTAGGGAGCTACCCCTTGAGGGCGGCGCCGCAGCAACGGCTCCGGAGGCAGGTGGTACATGACATAGAGCCAGACCACGGAACGCCTCTGCGCCCGGGCCTAAAATGGGTCCGGGCGCAAGCACTATGGCAGACTAACGAGAGTGTGCAAGCCGCAGATTCAGAACTTTGATTTAGTTCTAGTGCATAGGATACCGGAGATTAGCTGAGTACGAGAGGCCGTGCTGAGGGCCCTGGCCGGGGGCTGAACCCCCTCGAAACGGAAGGGGAACATGCTAGAACCCGGGCATGGCCGACGCCGCCGCGGATTCCCCCCTCCTGCCCTCCCGATTCGCCGACTGGTTCGCGGCGCAGGGCTGGTCGCCGCGCGCCCACCAGCTGGAGATGGTCGCCCGGGCGCGGGCGGGCCGTGACGCCCTGCTGATCGCCCCGACGGGGGGCGGCAAGACCCTGGCCGGCTTCCTGCCCACCCTGGTGGAGCTGGAGGCCCGCCCCCGCGACGCTCGGCGGGGGGTGCACACGCTCTACATCTCGCCCCTCAAGGCCCTGGCCGTGGACGTCGAGCGCAACCTCGCCCGGCCGATCCGGGAAATGGGGCTGGACATCACCGCCGAGAGCCGGACGGGGGACACCGGGGTCGCCCGCCGCCAGAGGCAGAAGGTGCGGCCCCCGGACATCCTCCTGACCACCCCAGAGCAACTGGCCCTGTTCTGCGCCTGGGAGGGCTCGCGCCTTTATTTCGAGGACCTTTCCTGCGTCATCATTGACGAGATCCACGCCCTGCACGCCTCCAAGCGCGGGGACCTTTTGTCCCTGGGCCTGGCCCGCCTGTCGGCCCTGGCGCCGGGGATGCGCCGCATAGGCCTGTCGGCGACGGTGGACGACCCGGATGTCATCCGCCGGTGGA
>CAIWHQ010000215.1 GCA_903912465.1 uncultured Alphaproteobacteria bacterium
CAAACCCGAGGGAGACAAGGGCGTCGATGACATGACGATCATTGTGCGCCAGGCCCATCGGCCCGGTCAGGATGTAGAAGTATCCCGCAACACCGATCAGGGCGAAGCCGGCAACCAGCATCCCGGTGATCGCGCCCGAGCGGAAGGCCATCGACAGACCCTGGGCCAGACCCTCAGAGGCCGCCTGGGCAGTCCGGACGTTGGCGCGGACTGAGACCAGCATGCCCACGAAGCCGGCGAGGCCCGACAGGACGGCACCAATCAGGAAGCCGAGGGCTGCCTTGGCCCCAAGCAGGGGAAAGAGCGCAACGAAGATGACGACGCCGACAATGGCGATCGCCGTATACTGCCGGTTGAGATAGGCCTGAGCGCCCTCCTGGATCGCCGCAGCGATTTCCTGCATGCGCGCGTTGCCGGGTGAGGCCCGCATCAGCGTGGCCGTCTGGACGGCGCCGTAGAGCACCGCGAGAATGCCGGCCAAGATCGCCAGCACAAGGTAATTCATGATTGAAGCGCCCCTTCAGTGACTGAGCGAGGGCGATCGGACCGGAAGAAATCCATGTCCCACGACCCCCCCAGGTGATTTTTTGACACGACGGCGCGCCCGAGTCTGCGGCCGACGAAAGTCGCGGGAAACTGCCAAACCTCGGCCCGCCATGCAACGACTGTTCACCGGCACTGTGTCCCTGCAGGCGAACCCATTGTTATTCCACGCCCTTTGCCCCCGTCACACTCAGGGTCGGATGGGTTGGCGGGACTGGGTGCCTGAAGCCGGTGTAGAATAAAGCCGCTTCTGGGGCTTCTGGTCCCGGATTTCCACCGACCGGATCCGGGGGGCACCATAGACAGCGCGGGCCGCGCCGAGGGTCTGGGCCTCCAGCTTCTTTGGGTCCAGGGCCATAAGGTCCGTCCCCGTGTTCAACGGAGACCGGTAGGCAGCCTTGAGCATACCCTCCCGGACGAAGGGCTCCCCCGCCTCGATATCCGGCCGGGATATGCCCGGGTTGAAATTGATGCGCACGCGCACGAAGACATAGTTCATCACCCGCCCGTCCTGCAGGACCGGCAGGCCAATACCCGAGAGGTCAAGGCGGAGGTCGGCTTCAGTGGGACCTTCGGCCGGCTTCTCTGCCTTGGCCTCGGCCGGTGCGGGCGCAAGGGCGTGAAGGCCCAGGCCAAGGGTCAGCACCATCAGGACGGCCTTGAAGCTGCCAAAGCCCTTCTGGACAGTTGGGTAGGCTGTCAGAGCCCGGGGCCGCCGCGCCTGAAATTCAGTCATGCCTCCAGCCTCCGGCTCCGGCTTCGATCTCACGACCCTCATACAGGACGCAGGAAGCGCCCTCCACAAAGCAACCGATCACCGTGCACCCCGCGCTCAGGAGGGCGGCCTGGCCCTCAGGACGCGCAGCAAGCACAAGCTCGTAGTCATCGCCGCCTGAAGCCAGGGCGATCCGGGCACCGCAGGCGTCGGGCTCGCCGGACAGCCAGAGCCTGGCACCTGCCGACAGGGGAATGAGGTCGAGATCGATCCGGACGCCACACCCCGAAGCCCTGGCGATATGCCGGGCGTCAGCAACGAGCCCATCCGAGATGTCGGCGGCCGCGCTGGCGTACGAACGCACCAGGTCGCGCAGGTCCAACCGAGGCGTGGGCCTGCGGAATCTCAGCGCCAGTTCACCGCCGGGATCGGCGACTTCCCCCCGGAGAGCGCGCAGGCCTAGCCAGGAATCCCCGATTGGGCCGCTCACCGCCAGCAGATCGCCCGGCCGGGCTCCAGAGCGGCGAACCATGCCGCCCGAAGGGCAACGGCCAAAGAAGGTGCCGGACACCATGAAAGGCCCCGGGGTCGAGACCGTGTCGCCGCCCAGAAGATTGATTCCGAAAGCCGCGGCCTCACTCGCCAGTCCGGCGGCAAAGGCGCGCCGCTTGGCCAGGGGCCAGTCTGGCGACCAGGCCAGCGACTGTAGCCAGGCAAAGGGCTCCGCGCCCTTGGCGGCGAGGTCCGACAGGTTCACCCGCAGGAAGCGCGCAGCGACCACCTCCGCCGCCTCGCCGACGGGGAAGTGCACCCCTTCCACAAGGGCGTCCTGGGTGACGACCATGTCCTGCCCCTGCCAGGCCGGCAGGATTGCTGCGTCGTCCAAAAGGTCGAGGGCGCCGGGATCATCCCGGGTCAGGGGTCGGAAGAGTTCGGCGATCTGCTCGAACTCATCCGGTACAGGCGCGGGATCAGGCCCGGACATCCCGGGCCAGTCCGTCCAGTGCGGCGTTCACGAACCCAGGCTCAGGCCCCTCGAAGAAGGACCGTGCCAGGTCAACGTATTCGTTGATCGCCACTTCCACGGGCACATCGGGCCTGTGGGTCAGCTCGAAGGCGCCGGATCTGAGGATCGCCCGGACGGTGGCGTCCAGGCGATCGAGCCGCCAGCCCTCGGCGAGCCTGCGGGCGATGCCGGCATCGATCTGGCGCTGGTTGTCGACAACGCCCCGTACCAGCTCGGCGAAGAAAGGTTCGTCTGCGGAGGCAAGGGGCTCGCCCTCCTCCGGGCCGACCGCACGGTCAAACCTGTGCTCGGAGAACTCCCGGATCACCGCCTCCACCCCGACCCCTGAGACTTCCATCTGGTAGAGGGCCTGTACCGCCGCCAGGCGGGCTACCGACCGCGCCATATGCGACGAAGCCTTCACCTGTCCTGGCCCAGGAACCGACGCCGAAGGGCGATCATCTCCAGGGCCGCCCGGGCCGCACCCCCGCCCTTGTCGCCCTCGCTTACGCGGGCCCGGGCCCAGGCCTGTTCCGCGTCCTCGACCGTCAGGATCCCATTCCCCAGGCAGATTCCCTTGCGAACCGTAAGGTCCATAAGGCCCCGGGCGCTTTCATTCGACACGATCTCGAAGTGGTAGGTCTCGCCCCGGATCACCGTCCCGAGGGCCACATAGCCGTCGTAGGCCACGCCGGCCGGAGAGTGGTGCGCTTCATCCGCCTGGGCAATGGCACCGGGCACCTCAAGCGCGCCGGGTACGCTGACCACGTCGAACTCGGCGCCATGGGCGGACAGGACGTCTGAAGCTCCGCGAAGGAGCTCGTCTGCGAGGTCATCGTAGAACCGGGCCTCGACAATCAGGAGGCGCAGCTTGTCCTGGGTCATTTCGATCTTCCTTTTCCGGACAGCCTAGGCGGTTTCCCGCCAGCGAGCGAGGTATCGGGCCAGCATGTCGATCTCAAGGTTGACGCGATCGCCAGCGGCGAGGTCGCCCAGGGTGGTGACCTCCCAGGTGTGGGGGATCAGGTTGACCCCGAATAGGTCGTCCTCGACGGCATTCACGGTAAGGGAGACGCCATCCACGGTGATGGAGCCCTTGGGCGCGATGAACCTGTGAAGCGGTCGTGGTGCGCGAAACTGGACCCTGCGGGAGCCGCCCTCCGGCGTAACGGAAAGGACCTCGCCGATCCCGTCCACATGACCGGATACGATATGGCCGCCCAGTTCGTCGCCGACCTTTGCCGCCCGCTCCAGGTTGACGCGCCGACCCACCTTCCAGTCCCCCAGGTGGGTCAACGCAAGCGTCTCGCCCGAGACCTCAACGGCAAACCAGTCCGCCCCCTTCTCCACCACGGTCAGGCAGCATCCCGAATGGCTGATCGACGCCCCGATATCGACGGTGGACAGGTCGTAGGCCGTGCCGATCTCGAACCGGCGATCCCTGTTTGTGTCTCGGACCATCCGGACGGTTGCGATGTCGGTGACGATTCCGGTGAACATCAAATCCTCTCGTAGGTCTCGCAGAGATCGGGCCCAAACTCCGCCAGGGAAACCCGCCGGAACCGCGGGACATCCGCAAGGCGATCCCATGGCAGATCGCCTAACGCGGGTCGACCCCGGGAACCCAGGATTAGGGGTGCTCGGAACCAGATCAGCTTGTCCACCCGTCCCGCCGCCAGGAAGGAGGCCGCCACCTGACCGCCACCTTCCAGGAACAGGCGTTGAAGTCCCTCGGACCGCAGGGCCTCCAACACCTGGGCAGGCTCCGGCCGGGTGCCCTCCCCCCCAAGGCTCAGGACCCTGACGCCGCGTTCGACCAGGGCCGGGTCCGCAGGTCCAGAAGCGACGATGTAGGTCGGGATGTCCCGCG